>MGQQ01000078.1 GCA_001798855.1 Deltaproteobacteria bacterium RBG_16_49_23
CACCTCTCAAAAATATTATGAAAAGTTGGTGACCTCTGACAAGGTTCATATCCTTATCGGTCCTTTTGGAAGTTTTCTCTCTTTCGCTGCTTCGACCGTCGCAGAAAAAGAGAAAATTCCGATGGTCATGGTCTGTGCCAGCGACAAAAAGCTTTTTGAGAGGGGCTACAAATATTCTGTTTCACAATTGGATTATGCCGACTATGAAGGCTACCTCTACCTCGAAATGCTGAAAAAAGAAGGAAAGGTCAAAAGAATAGCCATGTTCTCTGAAGATACACTTCACTCCACAGGGCATCTGAAAGCCTCTGTGGAAAAGGCCAAGGAGTATGGCTTTGACGTTGTCCTCAATGAAACGCTTCCTCCCGATACAAAAGATTTCTCTGCTCTGATTACGAAGATTAAAGGCCTTTCTCCAGATGTTGTCTATTGTGAGGGATTCCCATCCTTTGAGATTCCTTTCATGAAGCAAGCCTTTGAGTTAGGACTTAGACCTAAGGCATTCTATGCCGGCCATCTGACCAAACCCGTCATTGATGCTCTGGGAACGATGTCAAACCACATCGCGGGTGTGGCTTATTGGGTGCCGGGTTTTAAGTTTCCGAAGAAAGAGGATTACCTTTCTGCTTTGAAAACCACAGGTATTACATGGGATGGCTATATGGAATCAGCCATTCGATTTTTTTCTTACCAGGCACTCGAGAACGCCATTGAAACAGCAGGTTCCCTGGATCGGGAGAAACTGATGGATGCCCTTAGAAAACAGAAATTTACAAGCATCTCCGGTCCGATTTCCCATAAGGAAAATGGATCGGGGACCATTATCCCTCTGCCGATTCAGATCCAGGACGGGAAATTTGTCTCTATCTATCCGGCTGATGTCGCCGATGGGAAGCATGTTTTCCCAATACCATGGAAATAAGAATAAACAATGGTCAATAATCAGGGGTCAATTGTCAATGATCATTGATTCTTATCGGTTGCTTATTGTTGAATAGTCCTTGTTCATTGATAATTGGTAATTGAACATTGATCATTTTGCATTGAGAGTTTAGAGGAATGGCTTCCATCATCGTTCAACTTCTCATCATCGGGACCCTCCAGGGAGGAATCTATGCGCTCGCTGCCTTCGGCCTCGCCTTGATCTTCGGGGTTTCCAACGTCCTGAACCTCGCCCATGGCCAATTTTTAATGCTGGGTGGCCTTTTCAGCTATATCCTCTTCATGGCGACGAAATGGAATCCCTTGCTCCTTTCGCTTATCCTCATTCCGTTGTTTTTCGGCCTTGGATTTCTCTTCGAGAGGGGTCTCGTCAGGCCCCTCTTGGAGAGAAAGGGTCACGAGCTGGTGATCGCTTCCATTCTGGTCACCTTGGGTGCCTCCTTAGCCATAGAAGACATCACCTCCTTCTTCTGGGGGCCTGAGGAAAAAGGTATATCTTATATGATGCCTTCCATCCAGATGGGAAGTATGGTGATTTCCTCTATTCGCCTGCTCGGCCTTCTCTTTATCGTCCTCCTGACGGTGGCTGTCCATCTTTTCCTGAAAAAGACCTATACCGGAAGGGCCCTCCGGGCGACGACACAAAATCGCCAGGGTGCCATGTTGATGGGTGTGAACACTTTCCGGATCGGCTCCATAACTTTTGGAATCGGTACTATCCTGGCCTCTGCCGCAGGAGTTTTCTACGTCATCCTTTTTACAATCACGCCATTTATTGGCATTCCTTTGAGCATCAAATATCTCTGTATCATTGTAATGGGAGGATTGGGAAGTCTTTACGGATCCCTGTTGGGCGGCTTGATCCTTGGAATCACTGAAGCCATCACTGGGTACTTTGCACCTCACTGGTCGGAAACAGCAGCTTTCTTCATTTTAGTGGCTATTCTCTTAATTCGGCCAAAGGGGCTTTTAGGTTAGTGGGATCATGAAAAAGATTCATATTGTAATTTTCATTGGTCTGATCTTGTTTATCCTTCTCCCCCATTTCACTCCCCGCTATATGACCGCTTTCCTTCTCCTTCTCTTCATGCATATCGTCATTGCCGAGAGTTACGATATTGTAGGGGGCTACCTGGGTTACATCAACATGGGGCACTCTGCTTTTTTTGGCATAGGCGCATATACCTTTGCCATCTTACTCAATGGGAACTTCGGATTTTTCCTTTCATCCCTTGCTGCCATTCTCGTGGGAGTGCTCTTTGCCGCTTTGATCAGCTTCCCTTTCTTTCGTCTTCGGGGAGCCTATTTTTCCCTCGCCACCTTTGGACTCATTCGCCTTTTCGAACTCCTGGCATTCAATTTAAGATCCCTGACCGGGGGATCTTCTGGAATTATGATCAAGGCAGAATATCGATTGACCCTGGCCTACTACTTTACTCTGGGACTCTGCGTTCTCACTGTGGGTTTAATTTTTCTGCTGACCCGATCTCGCCTCGGTCTTGCCTGGACGGCCATCCGAGAGGATGAGGAGGTTGCTCAAACTTTCGGGATTAACACCTTGAAACACAAATGTGTAGCCCTCATGATCAGCGCCTCTTTTGCATCCCTTATGGGCGCATTCTATACGTGGTATATCATCTTCATCAATCCCAAAGTGGTTTTTGGCCTCGAAATCGCTTTGGTGCCAATTTCGATGGCGATGCTGGGAGGTTCCGGAGCGCTCATCGGTCCCATTGTGGGCGCCTTCTTCATCACGATTGTGGAAGAAATCCTCTGGACAAAGGTCCCCTACTTTCATCTGGCTGCCTATGGCATTGCCATTGTTCTCGTTGGCCTCTTCATGCCGGGAGGGATTGTCCGGTTGAAGTGGCTCAGGAAACCTTTGATGCGCTTAGGGTTGCTGGAAGATTAGAACTCCCTATGGAATGTTGGAATACTGGAATATTGGAATACTGGGTAATGAATACTAAAGAGGACAGGAAGCAAGATCCTTTTCAGTCCCCATCATTCCATCATTCCATTATTCCATTATTCCGAGGAATGAGTTGATGGTCATTTTAGAAGGAAAAGGGCTCACGAAATATTTTAGAGGTTTATCAGCCCTCCAGTCTGTGGATTTTAAAGTGGAGGAGGGTTCGATCACAGGTCTGATTGGGCCGAACGGAGCAGGCAAAACCACCCTCTTCAATCTCATCTCCGGGTTATTTTCTCCAAACCATGGGACAACGACCTTCCATGGCATGGACATCACCCACCTGAGGCCAGATCGTATCTGCCATCTTGGAATTTCGAGAACCTATCAATTGATCAGACCCTTCCTGGGTCTCTCCGTTTTAAGAAATGTCTTGGTGGGTATCTATTACGGAAGGGATGGAACCCTTCCAAAGAAAAAGGCTGAAGAAGAAGCAGGGTCCATCCTCGAATTTATGGAACTCTCTTCAAAGGCAACCTACCGGGCAGATCAACTCAACACCGGGGAAAGAAAGAGACTCGAAATGGCACGGGCTCTGGGAACCAATCCCAAAGTGCTCCTTCTCGATGAAGTGATCGCAGGGCTCAACCCTGCAGAGACAACGACCATCATGAAGAGGATTGAAGCCACTCGCGACAAAGGCGTGACTGTCTTCATGATTGAACATGTGATGAAAGCGGTCATGGGCCTTTCGGACAGGGTCATCGTATTGCACCATGGTGAAAAGATTGCTGAGGGGACGCCCCAGGAGGTCACCACGGACCCAGGGGTGATTAAAGCCTATCTCGGCGACAAGAGGATTTAAGTGCTTCAGGTTCAAGACGTTTCTGTATGTTATGGCGATATTCAGGCCCTCTTCAACCTGACTCTCCAGGTTGAGACAGGAGAAATCGTCACCCTCCTCGGTTCGAATGGGGCAGGTAAGACAACAACCATCAATACCATTTCCGGCATTCTCCACCTCCGTCAGGGCGCCATTCTATTTGATGGCAAATCGATTCACCAGATGACCCCCTTTCGAATTGTGGAGCATGGGTTGATTCAGATCCCCGAAGGCCGGATGCTTTTCCCGGACATGACCGTCTTCGAAAATCTCCAGATGGGAGCGTATTCAATCCGGGCAAGAGAAAACCGTCAAGAAACGCTTGATTGGGTTTGTCATCTCTTTCCCCGGTTAATGGAACGCTTCCCTCAACTCGCGGGGACGTTAAGCGGCGGCGAACAGCAGATGCTGGCCATTGCGCGAGGCTTGATGTCCAAACCGAAGCTTCTCATGCTGGATGAACCCTCACTGGGACTGGCTCCTTTATTGGTGGCAGAGCTATTCAAGATCGTGTCTCAAATCAATCAACACAGCGTCACGATCCTATTGGTGGAACAGAATGCCGTCCAGGCGCTTGAGACCGCTCACCGGGGATATGTCCTGGAGAACGGAAAAATAATTTTACATGGCAAGTCTTCTGACCTCATTCAAAATGACCACGTAAGAGCCTCTTACCTGGGGATATGAGGATGGAGTGGAAATCCAAATGCCAGAGGTTGTTTTGTCTCTAACATTTTAGAGACTGCACCCAAATATTTCCCTTCCCCTGGCGGGAGGGGATGAAGGGGAGGGGGATGGTTCGACAGGCTCACCACAGGCCTGCCCTGAGCTTGTCGAAGGGTCCACCCCCACCCGTACCGTACCCTCCCCCCTGCCTTCGCCGAAGCGGCTTCGCGCAGGCAGGCATCGAAGGGGGAGGGAATTATTAGGGGTATTTCAAATATCTTTGGATAGATTTTAAGTCCGATACAGAATGGAGTGTGCGCCATGGCGCTTGAGGGTATCATCCCTTTTCCGAAAAAGTTCATGAGACAGTACAAGGAGCGACGATGGTGGCTGGACATCACGCTCGGTGAGATGCTTGATAGGAGTTGTGATCTCTACCACCATAAAGAAGCTCTTGTGGCCGGGAATGTCCGTCTGACCTACAAAATGCTTCGCGAGATGACGAATCGGGCTGCCGTCGCCTTCCTTGGGTTGGGAATCAAGAAATTAGATCGTGTTCTTTTGCAGATACCGAACTGGGCAGAGTTTGTCTATGCCTATTATGGTCTTCATAAAATCGGAGCCATTCCCGTGATGTGCATCCCACGATTCTCCCAGAGGGAAATGGAACATTTTTGTGAAGTGACAGAGGCCACCGCTTGGATTGTCCCACGAAGATATGAGAAAATCGATTATCTCTCCATGATCGAAGCCTTAAAGAGCCGCCCGTCCTTTTTGAAACATATTCTTGTCATCGAATCCCCTGAACAGAAAAAGGAATCCGTCCCTGACGGAACGGTCCCCTTCAACGACCTCCTCGAAAAGGTGGATCTGAAAAAACTTGGGAAAAGTGACTTTCAGTCCATACAACCCGATCCGGATGAGATCTGCCATTTGATGCCGACCGGGGGCTCCACCGGGCTTCCCAAACTTGTCCCGCGGACTCATAATGATTTTTTCTGCAATTTCGATTACCGGACTAAAGCCTGGGAGAGAAGTCCCCATGATATCACCCTCATCGCCACTCCGATCACACACAATATGGCGATCGAGGTTTCCATGAATCCGGCTTTTCTCACCGGAGGGAAAGTGGTGATGATCCCTTCGACCCGGCCCAAAGAGATTCTTGAAGCGGTTGAAAAGGAGGCGGTGACGACAACGATTCTGGTCGTTGCGCAACTCCAGCAAATGGTGGACTATCCTGATCTGAATCAATACGATCTCTCTTCGCTGCGGGTCATCGCCGGTGCAGGTTCCCATGTGCCGGCAGAGCTGATCAAAAAGGTTTATGAGAAGATCGGATGCAAATTTTACAATGTCTTCGGTATGTCCGAGGGACCCTGCGCCCAAACCCGTTACGATGACCCCGATGAAGTCATCTTTCATACGGTGGGGTGGCCTATTTGCCCCTATGACGAATTTAAAGTGATCGATGCGAATGGTAACCCGCTTCCTCCGGACCATGAAGGGGACCTGGTGGCCAGAGGCCCCTGTATCTTTCGCGGATATTACAAGGCTGAGGCAGAAAACCGAGAGGCCTTCACAGCCGATGGGTTCTTCCGAACCGGGGATATAGCCAAGTTGGATCCGGAGGGGCGCCTGACCATCACAGGCAGGAAGAAAGATATCATCATCCGCGGGGGAGAGAATATCAGCGCCAAGGAAGTGGAAGAGCTGATCAGCGGATATCCCAAAGTGGCCCAGGTCGCAGCCGTAGGCATGCCGGACCCGATTCTTGGAGAGAGAGTCTGTGCCTTCATCAAGGCCAAAAAAGATATGCCGGTCTCATTCGAAGAGATCATCTCCTTCCTCAAAGAGAAAAAAACCTCTGTCCTTTACCTTCCTGAACGGATCGAAGTCATTAATGAGATGCCCCTCACCAATGTCGGAAAAGTGGACAAGAAGCAATTAAGAGAAGAAATTAAAGAAAAGCTGAAAAAAGAAGGAAAGTTAAGTTAAGAGTGATGAACGATGAATGATGAGTTGTGAGTCACTAAGGAGTTCATAATTGTATGGACGCTGGAGACTAAGCCGTTCGTGCTGAGCTTGTCGAAGCATGAACGGCTTGACGACGCACCCTTCGACAAGCCTGTCCTGAGCAAACCGTTCACCCTTCGAGAGCCTCAGGGCGAACGGTGGGTCAAAGGGCACAGGGTGAATGGTGATAGCCTAAGTGAAAAGCATCGGGGGCGAGGGGAGATTTTCAGAAGAGTATGTCTTCTCAATTATGGACTCCTTAGTAAGAGGTTTTATGCTCAAAATGATAAAAGACTATCTTGTCTGTTGGTGGTCGCGATGAAAGAATATGACACCATAGGAAAACCCCTTCCAAGGGTTGATGGAATTGAAAAGGCGACGGGTCAGGCCAAATTCACTGTGGATATGGCCATGCCGGGCATGCTTCATGGAAAATTTTTAC
>MGQQ01000079.1 GCA_001798855.1 Deltaproteobacteria bacterium RBG_16_49_23
GCCGATAGCGATGGAGAAGGAGTTGCGGTTTGCCATTCGTGAGGGAGGGCGGACCGTGGGAGCCGGCGTCATCAGCGACGTCCTCGAATAACCCCCGTTTGAAAAGGCGGGGTTTTGAACCCCATCCTCAAAAAGGAATCGGGGTTTTCTACAATCGCCCCGCCATCCATGCAGGGGCGTTCTAACGGAGTAAAGGAAAGGGGTAAGGGAATGACAGCTCAGAAGATCAGGGTCAGCCTTAAATCTTATGACCATAAACTGTTAGATAAGTCAACGGCTGAGATTGTGGATACGGTTCAACGAACCGGAGCCAGTGTGGCAGGTCCCATCCCCATTCCGACCAGGATCAATCGCTATACCGTGTTGAGATCCCCCCATGTGGATAAAAAATCGAGGGAACAGTTTGAAATTCGAACCCACAAACGCCTCCTCGACATCATCGAACCCACACAGCAGACCGTCGATGCCCTGATGAAACTCGACCTGGCCGCCGGGATTGATGTGGAGATCAAACTATAAGGAATCCCAAGGCCATGAAACGGACGCTCGGAATTATCGGCAGGAAAATAGGAATGACCCAGATCTTTCAGGAGGATGGTTCTGTCGTTCCGGTCACGGTGATTGAAGCCGGACCTTGCTGGGTTACCCAGAAGAAGACCCAAGACAGAGAGGGTTACGAAGCCCTTCAGATCGGTTTCCTTCCGAAGAATGAGAAGAGGGTGAAGAGACCTCTGGCCGGCCATTTCAAAAAAGCGGGGACCGCTCCGGTTACCTACATAAAGGAATTCCGTATGGAGAGCACAGAAGGGTATGAGTTGGGCCAGGAGATCAACATCGGACTTCTCTTCAAGCCCGGTGATGTCGTCGATGTGACAGGCCTGAGCAAGGGCAAGGGGTTTACAGGCGTGATGAAACGGCATGGATTCCATGGTTCGCCGGGGTCTCATGGCACGCATGAATATTTTCGTCATGGAGGATCGGTGGGATCGGCCACCTTTCCTCACCATGTCTTTAAGGGTATGAAGATGCCAGGCCAGCATGGAAATAGCCGGGTGACGATCCAGAATATCAAGGTCCTGGAAGTCAGGGGGGATCAGAACCTTATCCTCCTGCGGGGGTCCATTCCCGGCAGTCAGCATGGATGTGTCCTCATCCGAAGCGCTACAAAGAAGAAGGGATCTGCCGAAGCATCTGCGTAAGGAAAGGGTTAAGATGAGCACATTAACCGTGTATGACATCAGCCATCAGAAGGTGAGGGAGATCGAACTGAACGATCGGGTCTTCGATGCGAAGGTCAACCCTTCCCTCTTTTATGATTCTGTCCGTAGCCACCTGGCCTCCCGGAGAAAAGGCACGGCGGCCACCAAGAACAGAGCCCTTGTCCGCGGAGGAGGGGCAAAGCCCTGGAGGCAGAAAGGGAGCGGCAGAGCCCGGGCAGGAACACGACGCTCCCCTCTCTGGAGGGGAGGGGGAACCGTCTTTGGTCCCATGCCAAGAGATTACTCCTTCTCTCTTCCCAAGAAGGCAAAACGGGCCGCCCTCTGGGCTGCGCTCAGCTTAAAACGCCAGGAAGAAAAACTGATCCTTCTCGATGCTTTTCCCCTCGAGGGATTTAAAACCCGGCGGGTCCTTGAAATCCTGAAGAAGTTTGAAGTGGAGAACGCCCTCATCGTGACCGATGATAAACATACTTTCCTGGAGCGATCGGCCCGAAATATTCCCGGCATTGAGGTCCTCCGTTACGGCAGCCTCAATGTCTATGACATCTTGAATCACGAACACCTGATTTTATTAAGCCCGGCTGTTGAAAAAATAGAAGGGGTGTTTGCATCATGAAAGAGCCGCAGAGGATTATTCGAAGACCGTTGATCACTGAAAAGAGCACGCGCCAGAAAGACGAGGGACATCAATATGTCTTCGAAGTCGATCGGAATGCGAATAAGATCGAGATCCAGTCGGCCGTTGAACACCTCTTCAAGGTCAAGGTAAACAATGTCCGGACCATTAATGTCCTGGGCAAAATGAAGCGCCTGGGAAGGAAATTTGGAAAGAGGCCCGATTGGAAGAAGGCGGTCGTCACCGTGAGCGAGGGGGACCGTATCGATTTCTTCGAAGGAGCCTAATTTATGATTCTGGAACATTGGAATAATGGAATGATGGAATAATGGGAAAAAAACAATCTCGAATGAGACGAAACAACTTGTCTCTAATAACCCAGTATTCCAGTATTCCATTCTTCCTATTATGGAGTTAATTATGGGTATTAAAAAATTCAGACCGACTTCTCCCGGAAAGCGGTTTCAGACCGTATCCACCTTTGAAGAGATCACTTCCACCTCGCCGGAGAAAAGCCTTCTTCGTCCGTTGAAGAAGACCGGAGGCAGGAATTCCTATGGAAGGGTCACGGCCTGGCACCGGGGTGGAGGCCATAAGAGAATGTACCGGATCATCGACTTCAAAAGGGAGAAGAGGGAGATCCCTGCGAAGGTGGCTTCCGTTGAGTATGATCCCAATCGATCCGCCCGAATCGCCCTGCTCCATTATGCAGATGGTGAGAAACGGTATATCCTGGCTCCGGATCAACTGAAAGTGGGAGATCAGGTGACGGCAAGTTCCGGCGCCGATATCAAACCCGGCAATGCCCTTCCCCTGCGAAACATCCCGACGGGCACACTGATCCACAATGTGGAGTTGAAGATCGGAAAGGGAGGCCAGATCATCCGGAGCGCAGGCACCAGCGGCCAGCTGATGGCAAAGGAAGGCAAATATGCCCATATCAAACTTCCTTCGGGTGAGGTCCGGCTCGTCCTCCAGGACTGCTATGCCACCATCGGACAGGTGAGCAACTTCGAGCATGAAAATATCTCTTTCGGAAAGGCGGGAAGAACCCGGTGGCAGGGCTGGCGTCCCGTGACCCGGGGGGTGGCCATGAATCCGATAGACCATCCGCTCGGCGGAGGCGAAGGAAAGAGCTCCGGAGGCCGTCATCCCTGCACTCCATGGGGTGTTCCGGAGAAGAAGACACGTAAAAATAAGAGAACAGACAAATACATCCTGAAGAGGAGAGATTGATGGCCCGATCAATTAAAAAAGGGCCCTATGTGGATGCCCATTTGAAGAAGAGAGTGGAGGAGGCCCGGAGGTCGAGAGAAGGAAGGGTTATTAAAACCTGGTCCAGGCGGTCCACCATCATTCCTGAGATGGTTGGTTTAACTTTTGCCATCCATAATGGAAAAAAGTTTATTCCGGTCTTCGTCACCGAGGAGATGGTCGGTCATAAGTTAGGGGAATTCTCCCCTACCCGGACCTTCCACGGCCATTCAGGAGACCGGAAGACAAAGATTAAGGGAAAGACTCCATAAAAGCAAAGGTTGAAGACAATGGAAGTCAGGGCGAAACTAAAATATGTGCGTTTGGGGCCTAGGAAGGCAAGATTGGTGACCGATCTGATACGGGGCAAAGGTTCCGATGAGGCCATTAACATCCTGTCGTTCACAAAGAAGGCGGCCGCCAGGGTGATCGTCAAGTTGTTGAAATCGGCGATTGCCAACGCCACACAGAAGAAGACGGTCGATGTCGACCGCCTTTATGTGAAGAAAATCTCGGTGGATCAGGGGGCGACCTGGAAAAGGTTTACCCCTCGGGCTCTGGGTCGAGCTACCACCATCCGGAAAAGGACGAGTCACATCACCATCGTCCTGGATGAAAAGTGAAAGGAGAGAAGCCTTGGGTCAAAAAGTCCATCCTATAGGTTTTCGACTGGGGTTTATCAAGGGTTGGGATTCCCGTTGGTTTGCCGAAAAGGATTATCCCCAGCTTCTGATAGAGGATATACGGGTCCGTGACTATTTGAAAAAGAAACTTCACCACGCCGGGGTCTCAAAGATTGAGATCGAACGGGCTGCGAGCAAGGCCAAAAAGGCCAAGGTGTCCATCTGGACCGCCAGGCCCGGGATCATCATCGGAAAAAAGGGAGCGGAGGTGGAAAACCTCCGTAAAGAGCTTCAAAAGATGACCCGGAAGGAGATCATCATCAACATTCAGGAGGTGAAGCGGGCGGAGGTTAATGCCCAGCTGGTGGCAGAAAATGTGGCTCTCCAGCTTGAACGCCGGGTTGGATTTCGGAGGGCGATGAAGAAATCGGTGGCTTCTGCCATGAAGTTAGGGGCAAAGGGAATTAAGATTGCGGTCTCCGGAAGACTCGGGGGATCAGAGATGGCCCGCCATGAGCGGTACCGTGAGGGCCGGGTCCCTCTCCACACCCTCCGGGCGGATATCGACTATGGCCTGGCTGAGGCGAAGACCACTTACGGGATCATCGGCGTGAAGGTATGGATCTTTAAGGGAGAGATCTTTCTTCCGACCAAAGAGGGAGACGAGCGAGCCGCCTAAGTCATAATGGAATAGTGGAATAATGCGGAAATAATTAAAGCCCTTAAAACCCAATATTCCATTCTTCCCCAAGGGTAAATTCTTATGTTGATGCCGAAGAAGACAAAATATCGAAAGATGCAGAAGGGGAAAATGAGAGGAGCCGCTTCCCGAGGGAATAAGCTCAACTTTGGCGACTTCGGCCTTCAGGCCATCGAATGCGGGTGGCTGAGCTCCCGCCAGATCGAAGCCGCTCGTATTGCCATGACGCGGTTCATCAAGCGGACGGGGCGAATCTGGATCCGCATCTTTCCGGACAAGCCGATCACCAAAAAACCGGCGGAGACCCGGATGGGAAAAGGAAAGGGTCCGCCGGAAGACTGGGTGGCTGTCATCCGTCCCGGAAGAATTCTTTATGAGATGGAGGGAGTTCCGGAAGAGCGCGCGAGAGAAGCCTTCCTTCTGGCCTCTCACAAATTGCCCATCTCCACGAGGTTCATCATGAGGGGAAGCCGCCTATGAAGATAAAAGATCTCCGCCTCCTGAGCGAAGGGGAATTGATTCATAAAGAGAAGGAACTCCATGAGGAACTCTTCAATCTCCGTTTTCAGCATGCTACGGGGCAACTGGAGAACACGATGCGAGTTCCTCAGGTCAAGCGGGATATCGCCAGGGTGAAAACCCTTCTCAGGGGGAAGGCGCCGAGCAAAGGAAAATAAAGTCCATGGAAGAGAGAGGAAAAAGAAAAACATTAACGGGTGTGGTTTCGAGCGACAAAATGGATAAAACCATTGTCGTCATGGTCAATCGTCTGGTGCTTCATCCCGTCTATAAGAAGTATATCCGGAAGCGGACAAAGGTGAAGGCCCATGATGAAAAGAACGCATGTCACATCGGCGACAAGGTCCTCCTCACCGAGACCCGTCCCCTCAGCAAAGAAAAAAGGTGGCGTGTTCAAGAGATCCTTGAACGGGCCGCCTAACCGATTGGAAAGCAGAAGGTAGAAAGTTGAAAGTGGTGGAAAAAAATCATTTTCCACTTGCCGCTCTCCACGTTCCACGATCCGCCTTCAGTCATGGAGTTCATTATGATCCAGATGCGGAGTATTCTTGAAGTCGCCGATAATTCAGGAGCAAAAAGATTGGGGTGCATTAAGGTCCTCGGTGGAACGCGCCGGAAATATGCGGCCCTGGGCGATGTGATCATCGTCTCCATCAAAGACGCCTTGCCCAACTCCAAGATCAAAAAGGGAGATGTCGCTCGGGCAGTCATCGTCCGGACGAAGAAAGAGGTAAAAAGGCCGGATGGCTCCTTTATCAAATTTGATGATAACTCCGCTGTTCTGATCAATCCCCAGGGAGAACCCATCGGGACCCGAATCTTCGGCCCTGTGGCCAGGGAGCTCCGGGCGAAACGGTTTATGAAGATCATCTCGCTGGCTCCGGAGGTCCTGTAAATTCGTTGGGACTCGAAACCGGGAATGGAAAGGAATTCGGAATGATCGCCCCCAAAAACCATATCAAAAAAAACGACCTGGTCATGGTGACCAACGGAAGAGAGAAGGGTAAAAGCGGCCGGGTGCTGAGGGTCCTCCCGGAGAAGGAGAGAGTGATCATCGAAAAGATCAACTTCATTAAGAGACATGCCCGGCCACACGGACAGCAGAAACGGGGAGGGATCCTGGAAAAGGAGGCCCCCCTTCATGTCTCCAATGTGATGCTCCTCTGTGAGAAATGCAATAAACCCGTCCGGATCGGCCACCGGAGCCTCGAGGGAGGAAAGAAGGCCCGGTTCTGTAAAAAATGTGGGGAAATTTTTGATAAATAGGTGATACGATGCCCAGATTCAAAGAGATCTATCAGGAGCGAGCAGTCCCCGCACTGATGAAACGATTTAATTACCGGAGCAAGATGGAGACTCCCAGATTGGAGAAGATCGTCATCAATATGGGACTGGGGGAGGCCATCCAGAACATCAAGATCCTCGACTCCGCCGTTCAGGAGCTGAGCCTCATTACGGGGCAGAAAGCCGTCATCACCAAGGCTAAAAAATCGATCGCCCAGTTCAAATTGAGAACAGGGATGCCCATCGGGGTAAGGGTGACTCTCCGCAAAGAGAGAATGTACGAATTCTTCAATCGTCTGGTGAACGTTGCCCTTCCGAGGGTGAGGGACTTCAAGGGGCTCTCCGCAAAATCCTTCGATGGAAGGGGAAATTATGCCCTGGGCATCCGGGAACAGCTCATCTTCCCGGAGATTCATTACGACAAGATTGATAAAGTGAAGGGAATGAATATAGTCATCGGCACCACCGCCAGAACGGATGAAGAGGGAAAGGAACTCCTGAAGTTGCTCGGGATGCCCTTCCGTAATTAATACGCTAAAAGTTTGAGGCTGAAGGCTTGAGGCAAAAACTTTTGCCTCCAACCTCTAACCTCAATCCTCTAACTATCATTTTAGGGAGGAAGAAATTGGCAAAGTTATCGTTGATGAACAAGGCAAAGAAAAAGCAGAAATTCCAGGTCCGCCAGTACAACCGTTGCCCTCTCTGTGGAAGGCCGAGAGCCTTTCTCCGGAAATTTAGCATGTGCCGTCTCTGTTTCAGAAAATATGCCCTCCGGGGCGAGATCCCCGGCGTGATCAAGGCGAGCTGGTAACACTTACGGAGTTTGATATGTCCATGACCGATCCATTGGCAAATATGTTCACACTCATCCGAAACGGGTCCAAAGCCAAGTTCGAAAAGGTGGATGTTCCCTTCTCCAAGATGAAGCATGAAGTTGCAAAGATTTTGAAACAGGAGGGGTTCATCGCCAATTTCAAAGTCGTCAAGGATGAGGAAGAACATGAGTTGATTCGAATCGTTCTCAAATATGATACGACCCGGAAAGGACTCATCCATATCAAACGGGTGAGCAAGCCGGGCCGAAGGACCTATGTCGGAACCGATCGGATTCCCTCTGCCATGAGCGGCTTAGGGATCTCGATTCTCTCCACGCCCAAAGGGATCCTGACTGATCAAGCGGCGCGGAAAGCCCATGTGGGCGGGGAAGTTCTCTGTTATGTCTGGTAAAAATAAGAAAGTGGAAAGTGGTAGGTGGAAGGTGGAATAAACCACTTTTCTACTCTCCACTCTCCACCATCGGAGTGGTTATGTCTCGTGTTGGAAGAATGCCGATTCAATTGCCGAAGGAAGTGAAAGTCTCCTGTGATCCCTCGAAAATAGAGGTAGCCGGGCCCAAAGGGACCCTTGCCTGCGACCTTCCCCGTGGTATCGCCGTCTCGGTGGATGGAGGAAAAGTGCTGATTCACAAGGAGCGGGAAGAGCGGCCATTAAAAGCCCTTCATGGTTTGATCCGGAGTCTCATCGCCAATATGGTGACAGGCGTCACGCGGGGATTTGAGAAGAAACTGGAGATCATTGGAGTCGGCTTCCGTGCAGATATACAGGGCAACGTTCTCAAACTCACCCTGGGGTTCTCCCATCCCGTTCTCTTCCCCGTTCCGGAAGGAATTAAGGTCGAGGTGGAAAAGCAGACCCTGATCACCGTGAAAGGGGTGAACAAACAACTGGTGGGAACCGTCGCCGCCAAACTCCGCTCGATCAAACCCCCGGAACCTTATAAAGGGAAAGGGGTTCGCTACCTCGGAGAAAAGATTCGCAAGAAGGTCGGCAAGACAAAAGCCTAAGGAGAGGGAAGTTTTTCGAAAATGAAAAATAAGAAGATCTTGGCAAGGATGAAGAGAAAGAAGAGGGTACGAAGCCGCATTCAGGGGACAACGGAAAAGCCTCGCCTTAATGTCTTCAGGAGCCCGAAACATATCTATGCCCAGGCCATTGTGGATGCTACTGGAAAAACGGTGGCCAGCGCCTCCACGCTAAGCCCCGAATTGAAAGGAAATCTCCATTATACGGGAAATGTCGAAGCGGCGAAGAAAGTGGGGGAACTCATTGCCAGGAAATGTCTTGAAAAGGGAATTCAAAAAGTCGTCTTTGACCGCAGCGGGTATCTTTATCACGGAAGGGTCAAAGCATTGGCGGAAGCGGCGAGAGCAGGTGGTTTGGTTTTTTAGGAGATTTCAAAAAAGTCTCGAAATCTCAAGAGAGCATAAAGAAGTTTTAAGAGTTCTCTTCAGGAGGGAGTGACATTGCCGAAGATTGATCCAAGCACACTGGAGTTGACAGACCGAGTCGTTCATATCAGCAGGGTGGCCAAAGTCGTCAAGGGCGGGAGACGGTTCAGTTTCAGCGCCCTGGTTGTTGTCGGAGATGGTCATGGCCATGTCGGTAGCGGACTGGGAAAGGCCAATGAGGTTCCCGAGGCCATCCGGAAGGCGGTCGAACATGCGAAACGAACTTTGATGAAGGTCCCCCTCATGAACAAGACGATCCCTTATGAGGTGACAGGAAAATTCGGGGCCGCCCGGGTCCTGCTGAAGCCTGCCTCTGAAGGAACAGGAGTGATTGCCGGGGCAACGGTGAGAGCCATTGCCGAGTCCGCGGGGATTGAAAATATTCTGACTAAATCCCTGGGATCAAACAATCCTTACAATCTCATCAAGGCGACCCTCCAGGCCATCTATCAATTAAAATATCCGGAAGAGGTCCTCCAAAAGAGGGGGGATAAGGAGACCGGGAACTGAGGATCGGCTGATGAAGAAGACGGAAAACGGGATGGAAAAAAAGATAAGGGTCAGGTGGAAAACAAGTGCGATCGGGCGGCCTGAAAATCAGAAGAAGATTATCAAGGCCCTCGGTTTTAGGCGGTTGAATCAAACCCTCACCCTTCCGGATCGCCCCGAGATCCGGGGGATGATTAACCATGTGTCCCATCTGGTCGAAGTGATCAATTGAGGGAAAGGAAAGCGTGATGATTCTCGAAGAGCTTAGGCCCCCGGAGGGATCAAGAAAGAAGAGGAAACGAGTGGGAAGGGGAACCGGGTCCGGTCACGGAAAGACCGCCTGCAAGGGACACAAGGGCCAGAATGCCCGTGCCGGCAGAGGGACGAAGGCAGGCTTTGAGGGAGGCCAGATGCCTCTTCAGAGACGGCTTCCCAAAAGGGGATTCCGGAATCCTTTCAGGGAAAAAGTGGCCATTCTCCATCTCGGAGATCTCAACCGTTTCGAAAAGGATGCAGTGGTGGAGCCCGATCTCCTGTCCGCATCCGGTCTGTGTAAAAAGGGAGAGATCATCAAGCTTCTCTCCGACGGAGAACTCCAGCATCCTTTAACCATCCGTGTCCACAGGGTGAGCCAGGCGGCGCTCAAAAAAGTGGAAAAGGTCTCAGGGAGGGTGGAGGTCATCGGTTCATGATTGCAGGCGCCCAGAATATCTTTAAGATCCCCGAGCTGAAACGAAGGATCCTGATGACCTTTCTCCTGCTGGCCACCTATCGCGTCGGGGTCCATATCCCTACGCCCGGGATCAATGGAGACGCTCTCGCCTCCTTTTTTGCCCATGCAAAGGGAACCCTCTTCAGCCTTATCGATATGTTCTCCGGAGGGGCGCTGGAGAGGCTCTCTGTCTTTGCCCTGGGCATCATGCCCTACATCAGCGCTTCAATCATCCTCCAGCTTCTCACCGTGGTCATCCCTTATCTGGCCCAGCTCCAGAAGGAAGGAGAGATGGGACGGAAGAAGATCGTTCAATATACCCGTTATGGAACTGTCGTCCTCAGCATGATCCAGGGATTCGGAATCGCTGTCGGCCTGGAGAATATGACAGGGGCCGCCGGGGAGATGATCGTTATCAATCCCGGATGGTCTTTCCGGATCATGACCGTCATCACCCTGACCGCCGGCACTGCCTTCATCATGTGGCTGGGCGAACAGATTACAGAGAGGGGCATTGGCAACGGGATTTCCCTCATCATCTTCGCAGGTATTGTGGCGAGATTGCCCAATGCCATTGCCGGCACCTATGAACTCTTCAGGGTGGGGCAGTTAAACATCTTCACCATTTTGTTCTTGATCATCCTGATGGTGATCGTCATTGCCGCAATTATCTTTGCCGAGACGAGCCAGCGGAGGCTTCCCGTTCAATATGCCAAACGGATTGTGGGAAGGAAGGTTTATGGAGGGCAGAGCACCCATCTGCCGCTCAAGTTAAACACCGCAGGGGTGATTCCCCCTATCTTCGCTTCGTCCATTCTGATGTTTCCTCTGACGATCGCCAACTTCATGCCAAAGACCTGGCTGGAGACCTATCCCTGGATCCAATCGATCCTCAACAGTCTCGGGCCCGGTGCGATCCTCTACAATCTTCTCTATGTGGGTTTCATCATCTTCTTCTGTTTCTTCTACACGGCGGTCACCTTCAACCCGAACGATGTGGCTGACAACATGAAGAAATTCGGGGGATACATCCCGGGCATCCGGCCCGGCCAGAAGACTGCGGAGTTTATCGACAAGGTCCTCACCCGCATCACCCTCGGAGGAGCGCTCTATGTCTCGGCTGTCTGCGTCCTGCCCACCATTCTAGTCGGACGGTTCAACGTCCCCTTCTACTTCGGAGGGACAGCCCTCTTGATTGTGGTGGGCGTCGCTCTGGACACGGTTCAGCAGATTGAGGCCCATATGCTGACGAGGCATTATGAGGGATTAATGAGGAAGGGTAAGTTGAAAGGGAGAAGAGGATAGAATAAAACTCATTGCAAATTGTAAATTGCAAAATGAAAATTGAAAATTTTAAAGAGAGAGACAAAGACTTTACAATTTGCAGTGTTAAATTTCCATTTTGCATTGATCCTTCATGGATGGGGAACGCTGGATGAATTTAATACTCTTGGGGCCTCCGGGGGCGGGAAAAGGCACGCAGGCGCAGATGATGGTGGAGCGTTATCATATCCCCCAAATCTCGACAGGGGATATCCTCAGGACCGCCGTAAAAGAAGGGACGGCTCTGGGGAAACAGGCCAAGGCCTTCATGGAGAAGGGGCAGCTTGTTCCGGATGAGGTGGTGATCGGCATCATTGATGAACGGTTGAGAGCGCCGGATTGCAACGCCGGTTTTATACTCGACGGGTTTCCGAGAACGACTCCTCAGGCCGAGGCCCTTCAGGCCATCCTGACCAAAATCGGAAAGTCGGTGGATCATGTCGTCAACATCGAAGTCGATCCAGAGGAACTGGTGCGGCGGCTGACCGGCCGGAGGACCTGTAAAAACTGTGGAGGGATGTTCCACACCCCTTTCCATCCTCCGCGGAAGGAAGGCGCTTGTGACCGCTGTGGCGGAACCCTCTATCAGAGAGAGGACGACAAGGAAGAAACGATTCGGACGCGATTAAAGGAGTATGAAAGACAGACCTTTCCTCTCATCCAGTATTATCAGAGGAAGAAATTGCTTCGTTCGATTCAAGGGGTGGGCGGACAGAATCAAATTTTTGAGCAGATGATTCGTGTCCTGGACGTAAGGCCTGTTTAAGGAGACAAGCGGAGTCAATCGATGCCAAAGGAAGAGGCCATCCAGGTTGAAGGAAAAGTTTTAGAGACTCTTCCGAACGCCATGTTCCGGGTGGAGTTGGAAAACGGACATAAGGTGCTGGCCCATATATCAGGAAAAATGAGAATGCATTTTATCAAAATCCTTCCCGGGGACAAGGTGACGGTGGAGCTTTCCCCCTATGACCTCACCCGTGGAAGAATCATCTTCCGGGAGAAATAAGACCGTGAAAGTCAGGGCTTCGGTTAAAAAGATTTGCGATAAGTGTAAGATCGTGAAGCGAAAGCGGGTGGTCCGGGTCATCTGTGAAAACCCCAAACATAAACAGAGACAAGGATAGATAGAGGATAGAGGAGCGGCCCCCAGGCGGGCCTTGAGGTTGGAGGGAAACGGTTATGCCTCAAATCTCAAGCGTAGCGATCCTTAAGCGAAGCGCTCCTTAATCGATCATTTAAGGAGAAATTTATGGCGCGTATTGCTGGAGTCGATCTTCCAAAAGATAAACGGGTGGAGGTCGCACTCACTTACATCTATGGGATTGGAAGGCCATCGGCTAATAAGATTCTTGAAAAAGCCAATGTGAATCGGAACACCAAGGTCAATCAATTGACCGAATCGGAAGTCATCCGCATCCGGGATATCATGGATCAGGAACATAGGGTCGAAGGAGACCTCCGAAGGGAAGTGGCGACCAATATCAAGCGATTGATGGATATCGGTTCCTATCGGGGATTTCGCCATCGCCGCTCACTTCCCGTTCATGGCCAGAGAACCCATACCAATGCGAGGACGCGGAAAGGACCTCGCCGGGCCATTGTCGGAAAGAAAAAGGAAAAGGAAAAGGAATAGTCAGAGAAATCCCGTTAGAAAAGTTGAACGGGGCTTCACCATTGGATAGGCACTTGATGAAGTTTATCCACTGCCGATGAAGATACTTTATTTCTAACGGGGTAAAGGAGGAGATATGGCCACAGGGCCAGGGACAAAGAGAAAAAAGATCAAGAAGAATATTCAGGCGGGCATTGCCCATATTCAGGCGACTTTTAACAATACGATTATCACCATCACCGATCACGAGGGGAAAGTCATCTGCTGGTCGAGTGCAGGGGTACAGGGCTTTAAGGGGTCCCGTAAAAGCACTCCTTTTGCAGCCCAGATGGCCGCGGAGGATGCCGCTAAAAAGGCCATGGAACATGGCGTTCGAACCATCGATGTCTATGTGAAAGGTCCGGGGGCCGGCAGGGAATCGGCGCTCCGTTCGCTTCAGGCAACAGGCCTTAAGGTCCATGTGATCAAAGATGTCACACCCATTCCCCATAACGGATGCCGTCCTCCCAAAAGAAGACGCGTCTAAGACCGCGTCTGATTACACAGATTCTTAAAGGAGATTACACAGATTAAGACAGGATGGAAGAAGTCGATTCGATTACGGAAAGCATCATCGGGTGTTGCTTTGAAGTTCATCGAGAGCTGGGCCCTGGATTTAATGAAAAGATTTATCATAATGCACTAAAGTTATTATTTGAACAAAAAGGACTCCGATACGAAACAGAAAAGGAATTTGAAGTCTTTTACCTTAACAGAAAGGTCGGTAGCTTCAGGACGGATTTAATAGTCGAAAACCAAGTAATAGTGGAAATAAAATCTTTGGCAGGAAATATTCCGATGATTTTTGAACACCAATTAATTTCATCTTTGAAGGCCTCTCGCCTTCATGTAGGGTTGTTAATAAACTTTGGCAATATGAGCTGTCAGGTAAAAAGGGTGGTGTTTTAATCTGTGTAATCGTGTTATTTAATCCGTGTAATCAGTTTAACTTTGTTAAACGGGAGGTTCACATTGGCAAGATACACGAAATCGGTTTGTCGATTCTGTCGTAGAGAAAACATGAAGCTCTTTCTCAAAGGGGAAAGGTGTTATACGGAGAAGTGCGCTTTCGATCGGAGGAACTACCCCCCGGGGCAACATGGTCAGGGTCGTAAAAAGACTTCGGACTACGCGGCCCAGTTAAGGGAAAAGCAGAAGGTTAAAAGATTGTATGGGATCCTGGAGAATCAGTTCCGTAACACCTTCAAAGAGGCCGACCGACGGAAAGGGATTACCGGAGAAGTTCTCCTCCAGCTTCTGGAACGTCGTCTCGACAATGCGGTCTACCGGCTCGGATTCGCCAATTCCAGAAATGAAGCCCGCCAGTTGGTTCGGCACAATCACTTCATGGTCAATCAGTCCAGGGTCAATATCCCTTCCTTCCCGTTGAAGCCTGGAGATGTTATCTCGGTGCGGGAAAAGAGCAAGAAGGTTGTCCGTATCCAGGAGTCTCTGGAAGGAGTGGCAAGGAGGGGCGTCCCTCAATGGTTGGACCTGGATAAAGAGCAGATGAAGGGGAGCATGAAAGCCCTCCCCTTGCGGGAAGACATCACTCTTCCCATTCAGGAGAAATTGATCGTAGAGTTGTATTCAAAGTAATTTTTTATCAACCCTTTCAGAAAAGGGAGGCAATATGGTTCAAAAAAGTTGGAAAGATCTCATTCGACCGAAGCGGTTAGAAGCAGAGAAAGAAACCTTAACCCCCTTCTACGGGAAGTTCACAGCTGAGCCTTTTGAGAGAGGTTTCGGCATCACGATTGGAAACTCTCTCCGGCGCATCCTTCTCTCCGCCCTGCAGGGGGCAGCCCTCACATCGGTTAAAATTGATGGTGTGCTCCATGAATTTTCGGCGATCCCCGGCGTGAAAGAGGACGTCACAGAGATCATTTTAAATCTCAAAGAAGTGAGGCTGAAACTCCATACAGAGGGACCCAAGACGATTCGTACCAAGACAGAAGGCCCCAGGGTCTTAAAGGCCGGAGATATCACCACAGGCGATGCCGTGGAAATCCTCAACCCCGATCACCATATTGCCACACTTTCCAGGGATTGCAAGCTCTCCATGGAAATGTTGGTGAAAGTGGGCAGGGGTTATGTCCCGGCAGAACGAAACAGGGATGAAAATCAACCCATCGGGACCATCCCCCTGGATGCCATCTTCTCTCCCATTAAGAAGGTGAATTATACGGTGACCAATGCAAGGGTCGGCCAGATCACTGACTATGACAAATTGACCCTGGAGGTCTGGACTGACGGAAGCCTCAATCCGGAGGAAGCTGTCGCCCATGCCGCCAAGATCCTGAAGGATCAACTCTCTATCTTCATCACTTTTGAGGAAGGGGAAGAAGAGGAGATGGCGGTTCAAGAACATCCGGGAGACATGGATAAGTTGAATGAGAATCTCTTCCGGAGCGTGGATGAATTAGAACTTTCTGTCCGATCTGCCAATTGTTTGAAACATGCCGACATCAGGCTCATCGGAGACCTCGTCCAGAAGACGGAGGCGGAGATTCTCGCCACCAAGAACTTTGGCCGAAAATCCCTCAATGAGATCAAAGAGATCCTGTTGGAAATGGGGCTTGGCCTAGGGATGAAGCTGGACAGCTGGCCTCATAAAAAGGGTGAAAACGAAGAAGAAGAGACAGGATCAGAGGCAACGGGATAGGAGAAAAGGATGAGGCATCGAGTTGCAGGAAGAAAATTAAGTCGACATACTAAGCACCGGGAGTTGATGTTCAGAAACATGCTCGTTTCGCTTCTTCAGCATGAACGGATCAGAACCACTCTTGCAAAGGGCAAAGAGCTTCGAACCTGGGCGGATAAGATCATCACCCTGGCGAAGAAGGGCACCCTCCATGCTCGAAGGCAGGCTTTCGCCCGTCTTCGTAACGAGACCATCGTTAAGAAACTCTTTGAGGAAATTGCCCCGAAGATGAAAGAACGGGAGGGCGGATACACCCGGATCTATAAAATGGGATGGCGTCAGGGAGATGGGGCGCCTCTCTCCCTCGTGGAGCTCGTCAGCCGCTCTCCGGTGGAAGAGAAGAAGAAGTCGACTGTAGAAAAGGCAAAAGAAGTCATCGGAAAGGTGGTCCCAAAAAAGAAAGAGAAGGCAAAAGAGAAAGTTAAAGAGAAGACGGTGAAGAAGGAAGAAAAAGAAGCCCCGAAGGAGAAAAAAGAAAAAGTTAAGAAAAAATCTTAAAAAAGCAAACCCCCTTAGAATAATTCCATTTGATTTTTATTCTTGAGGCCCTGATCCAAAAGGTCAGGGCCTTTTTATTCGATCACTGAGCGGTTTTCAAATAGACAGGCAGAATTCACTAATAGATCTCTCCGATCCTCTCCTTTATAAAATCATGGACCTTTGAAAAGAGAGCAAACCATACCTTATCCCTCGTCTGAATAATCTCCGCACCGATGAGATAATCTTCCCCTGGGTTGTCTTGAATACAATATTTAATCTTGGCGGTGAACGGAATTTCTTGGGTAAGCGATTTCGGCACCGAGATCAAACACTCAATCTCTGATTCTTCAGGTAATTCATATCGACTCACTATTCCAATACCATTGGGGCTGAAATCGAAGAGTGCGCCGTCCGCATAATCACTGGCTCCTTGCTTGACTTTAAAGGTGATATACTTCCTGTAGATTTCAGGCACAACATATCTTTCTCCTTTTCGCCTCTCCACCGATGATTGCTCCTGTTCTTTCAAGGCCGGCCCGAAAATCAGTCTGACGTGACGGTATGGCTTAAGCTTCTACCCCTCGTTCATCAATTCATTATACATCTTTTGGACTCTTGCCGTCGTGACGTAGAACTTGTGGGCCCGGAAGCCCCCCCCCGAAGCCATGCGGGATATGGAGAACCTCATGGATCAATACCCTGGTCTGGTCTTCCTTGTTGAGCTGATCAAATTTTTCGGAGAGAACTTCAATGACATAATGGGGTTTCTTGCTAAGGGCCGCCTGTATGATTCGTGACAGCCCATGGCACCGGGCAATCACCCTTCTGCCCCCTGAACCTTTATTCCTCATGCAGATCACCCGGGTTTCATCAATGTGGGTCATCTTCAGTTTCCGGATGATCTCTTTCACCCTTAAATCAATATCCTCGGCCAGGCCATATTGAATCATGACCAAAAGAATAATCGAATCTCTTCCCTTTCGCAACTCATCGGTTGGGGATGACCGGTGAACTACCGGATGAGGATCAGGTTCAAGAGAATCTTGAACCGCCTCCGGAACTGCACTCTGGAGGCCGGCGGTTCGATCCCGCTCTGCTCCACCAGAAAATCAGAGAGGTTAGGCAATTGAATTTACCTGACCTCTTCGTCTTTTTTCACCATTGCCTTCCGACCCCATTAAAATTCCATGCTTTTGGTTACAGGGCAAGGTATACCTTAAAACCATGCTCTATCTATTGTAATGCACCAATATCCTATCTCTATCTTCATTTTATATTATTCCTACTCATCCATCCCTCGATGCGAAACGGCATCCTGGTCAATCCAGTCTTCTTCTTCCCATGTCATGCCCCGCCTCCCCGGAACCTTTCGGGTCGGTCCTGCCTTGTATAAAGGACACGATAGGGGCCCATAGCAAAAGGGCTCCACTCGATATCGCTTCTGTCTTGGATTCCAGTGGTCAACAATCATCTCCACAGGCATCCGGCATCCCCAAATGCACGCTGCGCATCTGGTTGCGTAAGTGCGGGGATCGAGTCTCCGGTGCCCCCGCTGCCGATAGACATCCAAAGTGGGCGGCAAACCCAACCAGGGCGGAGGTGAACCTGCTGGTTCCGACCTCTTTTCGATCAGCTTTAATTCACTCGTCTTGTAGTATTCTGCAACTTCAGTGCGAGTGTCTTCGACAAACCCTGATCTTCCGCTCACAAGATCCCCCGTTTCGAACTGATGCTTGGCCTGGGCTTCCTTGCCAATCCCAACCGTAAAGGTCCGTTCTTCTCCACCAACCAAACCCTGAACCGTTAGGATGTAACCCAAATAACTGTGCGTTCGCTGATCGAAGGACCGGGTGAGGCGTATCCGGGGCTGGACAGATATGATCTTACCACTCCAGGATACCTTAACACCTTCCCTTTCAGGTCGATCCCATGTCTTCATGTTGAATTCCACCGAACTTGACCATCGAGCAAATATCAACCCTCTCTCCCGTGTTCCATTCCTTGGGAAAAAACATAAGGGGGTTAAAGGAAGATGAAGGGGGATAATAGAACCGGTAAGCTATCAGGTGAATTATATCATTCCAGGAAAGATAGCAAAATAGAAAACTACTTCCCCGCCAAAGTGCTTGAATCTTATTTTAAGCCCTAAGCCCCCTTTCTTAGGTTTTCCTTATAACATTGTGGCCTTCAGTCTGGTCTTGCAAACTGGACAACGGAAGGTCGTGTCATTTAATCTCTCGAAACGCAGGCCGCTGTCGCTATAATCCTCGCTTTTTCGATGATACGTCATGAGCCGCCCATCGAAGGCAACATCCTCCACAAGATCGCACCGGGAGCATTCCAGAAGTTCACGGTGATGGGTGAATAGCCCCATCGCTTCGGCCTGCTTCTTGACACGAACAAGTTCCCTCGCAAGGGGCAGAATCTTGGATTCCAAAGCTGACATCTTCTTCCGCTCGGGGGACCTATTTGTCACCACAAATAGCCTCCTTCATATTGGTCCAAATGAGCTTGTCGTAAAGAAACATAGGAACATCTTAGGATATCCCCGAAAGCCATACCTTCGTTTTTGAAACAGGGATTGAACTTGTTTAGCAGTGTGAGACAGGTTTCACTCTTTTGGCTCTTTTATCACTTTCGCTGCCCAACTCACGACAAGTTCTGCTTGACGTAGCGCCTCGCGGTATTCCTCAATCGTTACCGGCTCACCCAGGCCAGGATACCTGGCTTCCCATGCGTAAGAGGTCAGCAAGGCAAGCATCTGCAACTTCAGGCGGCACGGAGATGCCTTCATCCTGCAACCCGGTAATCAACTCATCTAAGTCATGGGTATATCGAAAAGGTCTGCTGCAGTGCTGGTAAACAGCCTTTAGTGCCTTTTCAGCAGCTTGCTGAGTATGAAAACATAGATCTTCGTAGAAGGCCCCTTCAGGCAAAGGAACACGGGCAAGAGCCAGGTCGCCTTCGGCCCTCGCCAGCCAATCCTCCACCGAACCAGGCACGGGCCTATCTTGCGGCATGGTATACCTCCCGTCCTTCTTCAAGCGCCGGTTTGATCACAAGGGACGGGTTTTCTCCGAATTCCTTGACATCACTTTCGGTCACGACGATCACATCTTTCGAGATACCCAGTCCTGAGAGGGCACGATACGCCCTGCGTGACGCCTCCCTGCGCCTGGTTCCGTCCGGCATGACAATCAGCAAGTCTATATCACTTTCCGGACTCATCTCTCCACGAGCGGCCGAACCAAAAAGGATCACCCGAAGCGGATGAACAGCACTCGTAACACGTCTAACGATTTCTTCTACCAGATCAGGATTTGGGGTTTTCATCGATCTTTCCTCCCAACCTACTAAAATAACTTAAGAACGTCCCCGCCAGTCTTTTCCATTATGGCAAAGTCAAGAATAAAGATTCAACCCCATTTACCACCCATCTGTTTTTCTCATTTCAACATGGGTAGTTTCTCCGGTGGTATCAGCAACCGGATCGATCGTGGCTGTCGAGGTACTCGGCTTATCAGCCCCTTTTCTTCGAGTTTGAGAATCATCTGGTGAATGGTGGGAGGCATCGCCTTAAAGTATCGTTCCAAGTCAGCTTCGGCTGGTGCGCAACCGTGGATCTTCGAGTAGTTATAAATGAACGCAAGGTATTGCCCATGTTTCTCCGTAAATCTCATTTTCATCTCAACATTCATCTCTATGGCACAACGATCTGGATAACCTGCGCGGGCCGCAGACACCCTGAATGCAAAACTGACTGGCCTATCCCACGCCTGGTTGAAGGCATTGTTATGTCAGGTTCGTTTTATATTTTCCATATTTCTTCAGGATCTTCTATATCAGGATCGTCATATCTTTCCAATGTTGCAAGCCACTCTGGCATGTCTCCCTTTATTCTCTCTTTCAGTCGGTCAAATGACTCTGTTGAAAGTTTTCCCCTTTCAAGCATGAACTGATAAAATTGTTTCAGACTTGCGGCACTTTCTTTGATTGATGTTTTGCTTGCCCACATTGCCTTCCGTATAAACCAATAACCTAAAAACATTCCAATTCGACTTGACCCATCGGTAGCTTTAATAGCGTCTTCATATAAAAGGTAATCGTTAATATAAAAGTCCACATTTGAAAGATGTTTATTTTTCGTCCTTTGCGAAAGATTTTTATCTAACAGCCATCTTCCAAAGTCGAGTAAAAGTTTTTCGTTTTCCCTCCTGATTTTTTTGCATTCTTTTTCATATTGTTCGTATGATTTCATGTATTCCCCTTTGTTTTATTCTCTGACATAACGGTAAGCCAACCAGGAGCTGGATTTATAGGCGATCTGGTTCAGCGCTTTGTTCGGCCTGTTGATTTCTGTGCAAGGTCTATCAGAGAGCGCAGGACTTCGTTGACAGCCTCCTCTGTGGGAAACACTTTGGCCACGTCGGGTCTCAGAAGTACAAGGTTGCTGCCTTTCCGGTAGGACTCAAAATACTTGCCACGGATTCCTTGGCCTAAATCTTCTCGCCTATACTCGGGACGGAGTTCATCGGATACTTTAGCCTTCTTCATAGATTCTTCTCTCCTTGCGGTCCATGAGACGCGCGTTTATAATTCTCGTTCGGTCTATACGTTCAGTGTGGGAGACAACGATTAGCCGTTTCTGGAGTGACAGCCCAAAGGTGATATATCGGTTTTCGCTCATAGAATGATCTGGATCGTCAAATGTAATTGCTAAAGGATCACCGAAGATTGTCGCTGCTTCCTGAAACGTAACTCCGTGTTTCTTAACGTTTGCGGTCGCCTTCTTGGGGTCCCATGCAAATTTCATATTGCCCCTTCTAAATATTATATCAGAATTGCATATCGATAGCAGTTATTATTATGGCCGAACGCCCAAGCTTACCGGGAGCCGGATTTATCGGCGATCGGGTGGAGTCGCTTGTTCGATCTTGTCCTCGATATCCTGGAAGTCCCCGTGCCAGATGTCGAACTCGTCGCCCGCCCTCCAGCTCTGCACATCAGGTCGAGCATCAAGCCATGCCGTGATCATCTTCATTCTGGCAGCAGGATCGTCCGAGCGGCGCCCAAGCTCCACTATCACGTCCAGCTTGTCTTCCTTCCCGCCTCCGCCGCAGTAGCATCCGTTTGCTTCGATGGCTTTCTCGATGAAAGCGTCAAGGAATTCGTCGAACCCGTCCT
>MGQQ01000080.1 GCA_001798855.1 Deltaproteobacteria bacterium RBG_16_49_23
TGGGGAAGACCCAAGTTCTGGGCGAGGGCAACTCCAACCTGTCCACAGCCATCATCTTCTGCCTGAACGCCTGTCAAGATGAGATCGAAGGGTTGCTCCTTAATCGCCTGGGAGAGAATCTTTGCGATTAAATGACTGTCTGAGGGAGAAGGTTCCTCTATTCTCACAGCCTTATCTGCACCCATGGCTAAACATCTTGTCAGAACTTCTTTTGATTCTTCATGGCCGATGGTGATGACCGTCACTTCTCCTTCATATTTTTCTTTTAGCAGAACAGCCTCCCTGACAGCATAACCGTCCCAGTCATTAAGAGCAAAAACGAGATGATCCTTTTTAATATCTTTTCCGTCTCTATCAATAAGGATGTCTGCCTCTGCTGTTTTGGGAATCCGTTTGACACAAACGATGATGTTCATTGGAACCTCCCGATGAATAAGAAATCCGAAATACGAATATCGAAATCCGAAACAAATCCAAATGACCAAATTTTCAAAGTATTATTTACAATCTCAAAATAGTAAAGACATCGTTTTGTAAAATCACTCCTGACCTCCCTTTTCCTAAGGGAGGGATTACCCCTCTTTGGCAAAGAGGGGCGAGGGGAGATTTTCGAATGTCAATTCAATTATGAGACTGTTAATAACATTTTTTCCATTTAGAATTTGATGTTTAGGTCATTTGAGATTGTTTTGAAAATCGCCTGCCTGCGCGAAGCTGCTTCGGTGAAGGCAGGAATTTCGTGCTTCGGATTTGGCACTTATTGCAATCATATTGACTCAGCAATAAGTTCCGCTATATCTTTTACTACAATCTGATCCGCCAAGCCAGAGATTTTGATTGCGTCTTCAAAGGTCAGGAGACAGAAGGGACAAGCGGTGGCGAGGGTCTTTGCGCCTATGGCAACAGCCTCCCTGATCCGGATCTCCCCGTTTCGTTTTCCTTCTGTTCCCCCTTCTGCCCACATCCTTCCGCCGCCTCCTTCGCAGCAAAGGCTTCTTTCTCTAGATCTATCCATTTCGATAAAATCACATCCGGGGATGGAGGCAAGGATCTTTCTTGGTTCATCAAAGACCTTGTTCTGCTTTCCAAGAAAACAGGGGTCATGAAAGGTGGCGGATATTTCCAATCCCTTTGACAGGTTTAGTTTGCCTGACTCGATAAGGTCAGCCAATACTTGCGTATAGTGTTGGACCGGAATATTCAGGTCCGGGTATTCGTTTTTAAAGGCATTATAACAATGAGGAGAGATGGTAATGATCTTCTTGACTCCTGACTTTTTAAACAGGGCGGTATTATCCTTCGCCAGTTTTTTGAAGAGCGCCTGCTCACCCATCCTGCGGATTTCATTGCCGCAGCAGGATTCTTTCTTTCCGAGGATGCCAAAATCGACCTCTGCCTTTTGAAGGATACTGACAAGAGCATTTGAAACACTCTGGACCCTTGGGTCATAAGAAGGGGCACAGCCGACATAGAGTAACGTTTCTGATGTTTCCTCTCCGAAGATCTTTACGCCGAGGTCTTTGGCCCAATCGGCCCTCCGGTCCCGGAACCGTCCCCATGGATTTCCCTGGAGCAGGGTGTTTTCAAGGGCGTCTCTGATGGTAGAAGGAACTTCTCCCTTATTGGCAAGGAAATTTCTTATCCCCATAATCAGTTCGACATTTTTCACTCCGGAGGGACAGCGAAGGCTACAGGTGCTGCAGGTTGTGCAGGCCCATAACTCAGCCCTCTTAGAAATAGAGGAGAAGTTATCCGTAAGATGGGTCTCCCTGACGAGCCTCCTCATATTGAGTGGAGAACGGTATTTGACCGGACAGCCTCCTGTGCATGTTCCGCACTGGATACAGAAATTGAGTTGAAAGTCTTTGATAAAAGTTTTTGGATCGATCTTCATAGGATCTTATTAAGTTTTTGTAACAATTTAGTTTTTTGAAAAAGAAGTCTGAAATCCCCCTCAATCCCCCTTTTTCCAAAGGGGGAAGTATTTCTCCTCCCTTTGGAAAAGGGAGGTGGGGAGGGATTTTATGAAGTCTTTTTCAAAGCGCTAAACAATTTCAAGTTTTTTAATTCCGCATTCCGCAATCCCTGCCCGCCGCACAAGTGCTTTGGCAGGCGGGCGCAATCCGAAATTAAGTAACTAGGCCTTCCACTTCTGCCAGGACCTGAGTCTGGGTGAAATGGTTTTGCCTGGCTGCCTTGTTGGGACAGATGGCAGTACACGCGCCACAGCCCTTGCAGAGCGCTTCATTGACAGCAGAGATCCCTTTCATCTCAAGAAATTCAATCGCTGAGTGAGGACAGATCTCTATGCATAATTTGCATCCTGCGCAAAGCTCCGGATCGATCGAGGCAATGGTCGGTTCAACTTCAATCTCCCCTCTGGCAAGCAGGGACATCACTTCCGCAGCAGCGGCGGATGCCTGGGCCACAGTATCCGGAATGTCTTTCGGGCCCTGACAACATCCTGCGAGAAAGATTCCATCAACCTGAGTAGCGACCGGCCTGAGCTTGGGATGGGCCTCCATGAAGAATCCATCCGCACTCCGGCTGATCCCAAATGTCTGGGCAACCTTCTCGGCATCGCGACGGGCAGTGAGGCCGGTTCCCAAGACGGCCAGATCAACAGGGATCTCAACCGGGGTTCCTAACAGTGTGTCTTCAGCGGCAACGATGAGGCGGCCATCCCGCTTGAAAATCTCTGAACCTTTACCGCGAATAAAGAAAATTCCCTCTTCACGGACCCTCTTATAGAATTCCTGATATCCCTTTCCAAAGGCATTGATGTCAATGTAGAATTCATAAATCTCAGCCCCGGTCTTCTCCTTGGCCAGATGAGCCTGCTTCATCGAGGCCATGCAGCAGATCCGGGAGCAATGAAGATTTGTATTCTCATCCCGGCTTCCAATACAGTGAAGAAATGCGATTGCCTTGGGAACGGTTCCATCCTTCAGCAATATCTCCCCAAGGTTAGGCCCTGAAGGACTTGAAAGTCTTTCGAACTGGAGACTGGTGATGATATTGTCATAGACTCCGTATCCATATTGTGGGAGGAGACGGGGGTCGAACGGGTCATACCCTGTGGCGATGATGATTGACCCCACCTCCTTCTCAATCACTTCTTCCTTCTGATCAAAATCGATCGCTCCTGCCTTGCAGGCTTCTACACATGTTTTTTTACATTTCCCTTTGCTCAAAAGAAGACAGCTCTCTTTATCAACGATGGCCTTCAAAGGGACAGCCTGGGGAAAGGGGATGTAGATGGCTCTGCGCCTGGCCATGCCCTCTTCAAACTCTGAAGGCACCCCTTTCTTCAACACGCAGGCCTCCAAACAGTCTCCGCAACCCGTGCAACGGGCGAAATTGACATAGGTGGGATTTTTTTGAATCCTCACTTTAAAGTTCCCAACAAAACCCGTTACCTCTTTGACTTCTGAGGAGACGAAAAGCTCGATTTGTTTGTTTCTGGCCACCTCAACCGTTTTAGGGGTGAAGATGCAGGAAGAGCAGTCGAGGGTAGGGAAGGTTTTATCGAGCTGCGCCATATGACCGCCAATAAAAGGGGCTTGATCAACCAGGATGACCTTCATCCCTCCGCTGGCAATGTTCAGAGCGGCCTGAATTCCAGCAATTCCTGCTCCGACGACCATCGCGGAGGGTTGGACTCCGAACCTTCTGGTCGTCAGCGCCTCTTGTCCTAGAACTCTGGCCACTGCAGCCCGAAGGATATTTTGGGCTTTTTCCGTCGCCTTTTCCCGATCGTGATGTACCCAGGAGCATTGCTCACGAATGTTGGCGATATTGAGAAGATAAGGATTGATTCCTTCAGCCAGAAGAAGGTTTCTGAAGGTGGTCTCATGCATTCGAGGTGAGCAGGCGGCAATGACTACCCGGTCGAGCGAGTGCTCTCGAATATCTTTTTTGATCAAGTCCTGCCCTGGATCCGAACAGAGGTAGCGGTAATCCCGGGCAATCTTCACTCCGGGCATGGTGCTGGAGAAGCGGACGAGTGCTTCGCAATCAACCGTTGCGGCAATGTTTGTGCCACAATGGCAGATATAGACACCAATCTTCTTATTCATTAGGCGTAGGACCAATCCAATGTCAAATTTCAAAGCTCAAAGTTCAAAGGAAGGTCAAATCTCAAAGCCCAAACTTAATTCAGTTTGACATTGGACATTTGTCATTGATTTGACATTTGGATTTTGACATTTGAACTTTATTCCTTTCAGGTCACTCCCAGTATCCGGCGGCCGATCATCATCTTGTCGATTTCTTTGGTCCCTTCATAGAGCTCGAGTATCTTTGCGGCCCGGTAGAAGCGCTCAATGGGATAGTCCTCAAGGTAACCATATCCACCATGGAGCTGAAGGGCTTCATCTACAACCCGGACTGCTACATTGCATGCCCACCATTTGGCCATGGCTGAAAGCTGGGTATCGGCATTTCCCCGGTCGAGATTTGTACAGGCCTTATGGACCAGGGTTCGGGCGGTCTCAATGAGCGTTGCCATCTCAGCGATCTTGAACTGGGTCACCTGAAAAGAGGCAATTGTTTTTCCAAACTGTTTTCTCTTTTTCACATAATTGATCGCCTGCTCCATAGCGCCTTGGGCAAGGCCAACCCCGTGGGCAGCCACGTAGGATCTGGAGTGGTCAAAAAATTTCATCAACTGGGAAAATCCATTTCCTTCAACGCCCACCAGATTCTCTTTCGGGACCCTTACATTATTGAAATAGATGTTGGCCGTATCCGAGGCACGGATCCCCATCTTTCTGTGTATCTGGTCTGCCTTGTATCCGGGCCTATCTGTTTCCACCAGTAAAATACTGTGCCGCTTCGATTTAGAAGTTTCTTCGGGATGAGTCAGGCAATAGACGAGCAGGAAATGAGCCACCGTTCCATTGGTGATCATCACCTTATTGCCATTGACCACGTATTCCTTTCCCTCTTTGATGGCAGAGGTAACGGCCGAGGCTGTGTCGCTTCCTGCTTCAGGTTCAGTGATGGAAAAACCCATCATCCAATCCCCTTTCACCAGAGGGGGAAGGTACTTCTTCTTCTGCTCTTCTGAACCGAAGAACTGTAATTCCTCAGCGCCAAATGTGAGGGAGGAAAATACCTGTCCGAGGCCCGGGTCAATTCTCCAGAATTCCTCGAGGATGGTAGCGTGTTCAAGAAAACCCAGCCCGAGTCCTCCGTTCTCCTTTTTGATAAAGACGCCGATAAAGCCAAGTTGAGCGGCTTTCTTGATGAGACCTCTCGGAAAATCCTCCTTGATCTCACACTCCTGCCCAATTCCAGCCAGCTCTCCTTCGGCAAACTCCCTTGCCGCCAGACGGATCTGTTTCTGGCGGTTAGTCATTTCAAAATCCATGATCTTTCTCCCTATATCCCAAATCCCCCTCAATCCCCCTTTTTAAAAGGGGGAAGAATTTGTCCTCCCTTTGGTCTCCGACCCAGAGCGGTCTCTGACCCGGAGGGAAAAGGGAGGTGGGGAGGGATTTTATGAAATATTTTTCAAAGAGCTAAAGGATTACCATTTCATTATAAAATGAAGTCCCCTGACTTACAATTTCCCAAGAAGGTGGCTCGCCACCGTATTTCGCTGCATCTGCCCTGTTCCTTCAAGGAGCCAGGAGGCGAGGGCATCTCCGAGATATCCTGCTATAAATTGTTCTTCAAAAAGACCATATCCTGCAAAGATCTGCATGGCTTTCAAACTGACATCGATGGCAGTCAGGGTACATTTGACCTTTGCCTGCAAACAGGTGGTGAGATCCATCTTTCCCTGATCGATCAACCAGACTGCCTTATAGGCTAACAGGGCTGCGGATTCGATCTCCTCCGACATCTCAACGATCATATGGGAGATGTTCTGAAACTTCCCGATTTTTTGTCCGAACTGTTCCCGGTTCTTGGTATGATCGAGCGCCCGGTCATAGACCCCCCTTGCAAGACCAACCGACTCATTGGCAATCTCGGCCCTCCCTTCATTTAAAGCCTCCATGATATAAGTGAAGCCGTGGTTCTCCTTCCCCAGGAGGTTATTCTTGTGCACTTTTACATCTCGAAATTCGATGCTGCAGGAGGAGGTGGTTTTCAATCCGATCTTGTCTCCCAGATCAATGGGGGTCACGCCTTCTTGCTCCCTCTCCACGATGAAACCACTGATTCCCCGGTAAGGAGGGGCGTCCGGGTTCGTCTGGGCAAAGACGGTATAGAAATCGGAGATATCCGCATTGGTGATGAAGGTTTTATTGCCGTTGAGGATGTACTCATCCCCCTTTCTCTCGGCATGGGTATCGAGAAAACGGATGTCGCTGCCGTGATTGGGCTCGGTCACGGCAATGGAAGAAACGGCCTCGCCTTTTGTCAGCTTGGGAAGATATTTCTTCTTCTGTTCTTCGTTTCCGAACCTCAGAAGGGTTTTGGCAGGGATGGATCCAAGGCTGAGCGCCATTCCAATCCGGTTATCATAGCGGATCATCTCTTCCATGATTAGGCAATAGTCGAGGAGCGGGAGTCCCTGTCCGCCCAGTTCTTTGGGATAGTAAGAGGCAAGATAGCCATTTTGCCCGGCCTTCCTGTAGATCTCCCAGGGGAACTGCTTCTTCTTTGCCAGTTCAAGTGTGACTGCAGGATCACATTCACCTTTCATAAATTCACGGATGGCTTCTTTTAAAAGCCGCTGTCGGGATGTCAGGCTGAAATCCATAGATTTTTTCTCCCCCTATTTGGTTTAAGTCGCGATATTAAATTTCTATTATTTTTTAGAGCCGATGTCAGAAGATCCCTGTTATTTAGGATCTCATAATTGAACAGACATTATTGTGAAAATCTCCCCTCCCCCCTCTTTGCCAAAGAGGGGAACAATGCCTCCCTTTGGCAAAGGGAGGTTAGGAGGGATTTTATAAATGAACCCAGCCATTATTCTAAAACTGTTAACAATTCCCTTCCTATGATTAATTTCATCATATGATTGGTTCCGGAATCGATCTGGATGAGCTTGGCATCGCGCATCATCCGTTCCACCGGATAATCTTTCATAT
>MGQQ01000081.1 GCA_001798855.1 Deltaproteobacteria bacterium RBG_16_49_23
CTTTGACAAACGATTTCCATTATGATAAATGTGTGGTAGTGTTAAGCAACATGCTTGAGCCATTAATACAATTTTCCGCACAATTCAAATATTAGACAAAGGGAGGTGAAAAACAATTTATTTTTTAGAAAGGAAGGAAAATGGAGTTTAACAAAAACATTATCAAAATGGGATGTTTCTCTATTTTACTGAAAGATGTCTAATCTCACTGAAGGAAAGGAGTTTACAATGAAAATTAAAGTCTTATTTTTTCTGGGTCTTGTTTGCTTGATCTGTCTGTATGCATTTTCAGCAACCGCACAGGTGTCCGACATTCAAAAAGTTTTAATTACCGACCCTGCTGTTTTGGAATCGATGGGATTCCCGCCGAATGCAACTAATGTTTATAGGAATGTGAATGCGGGGACAATGTCTAATAATAAGATTGAATCTAACGATTTTGGCACAAACAGTAATTTTACTGCCCTTGCACCCAAATCGTTCATCGGTCGCCAAAACACTGCCGCCGCACCTTGGCAATACACTGGTGGAGGGGTGGGCTGTTGCACGAATCTAAGCCGCGATGGTGCAGAAAACTTTGCTGATGCACCGTTGGACTTGCCGGATGGAGCAAGTCTCGATTTCATCCGACACTGGATGAACGATGTTGATGCAGTTAACGATATGGCCCTGTTTGTGTTTGAAGTCTGTCTTCCTTCTTTTGGCCCCGGGCCAACCACGCTTACCACTATTGGATCATTAGATCCTGCTACAACCGGCGCAACAGGAAACCAGAGCGCTGTTATTACATTTATTCCAAGTATTACAATAAATAATCGTGATTGCACCTACATCGTAAGAGTCCGTTTCGACGCCACCGGCCCTACTCAAACTCTTCAGAAAGTCCGTGCCGAGTGGACACGTCAGATCAGTCCTGCGCCTCTTGCTGCAACATTCGGTGACGTGCCTTTGGGCCACGCCTTCTTCCAGTTTGTTGAAGCCCTGGCCGCTTCAGGAATCACCACTGGCTGTGCAGTTGGCCAATACTGCCCCGATCAGCCTGTTACCCGCGCCCAGATGGCCGCATTCATTGCAAGGGCTCTTGGTTTGTAATCGAGCCAGGAGTTAGAGTGGGATTGATAAAGTATGGAGCACGGTTTCCGAACCGTGCTCCTTCTTTTTTGGTTCTTCCGGCTTTTGTGTGGGTATATCCCCCTCTTGTAACCCCTCTCTATTCCCCCCTTAAATTAAGGGGGGTTAGGGGAGTTATATTTTAGACTTGTACTGTCCGACGATGAAGGGAACCCATAACCCCTCCTCACCTCCCCTTTAGCAAAGGGGAGGGATAAAACGGTGGTCGGTAAATTTCTATGTCGGGATTTGGGTGTAATCCCTCAGTTACGGGTTTTTATCCCCCTTTGGAAAAGGGGGATAAAGGGGGATTTTAAAAATATATTTGGAAAATCTCCCCCCTGCCTTCGCCGAAGCGGCTTCGCGCAGGCAGGCCACCCCTCTTTGCCAAAGAGGGGTATAAAGGTATATTTATATTATTTGAACCCGTAACTGAGGGATTACATTTGGGTCTATTTTCGCCTTTGACAAACGATTTCCATTATGATAAATGTGTGGTAGTGTTAAGCAACATGCTTGAGCCATTAATACAATTTTCCGCACAATTCAAATATTAGACAAAGGGAGGTGAAAAACAATTTATTTTTTAGAAAGGAAGGAAAATGGAGTTTAACAAAAACATTATCAAAATGGGATGTTTCTCTATTTTACTGAAAGATGTCTAATCTCACTGAAGGAAAGGAGTTTACAATGAAAATTAAAGTCTTATTTTTTCTGGGTCTTGTTTGCTTGATCTGTCTGTATGCATTTTCAGCAACCGCACAGGTGTCCGACATTCAAAAAGTTTTAATTACCGACCCTGCTGTTTTGGAATCGATGGGATTCCCGCCGAATGCAACTAATGTTTATAGGAATGTGAATGCGGGGACAATGTCTAATAATAAGATTGAATCTAACGATTTTGGCACAAACAGTAATTTTACTGCCCTTGCACCCAAATCGTTCATCGGTCGCCAAAACACTGCCGCCGCACCTTGGCAATACACTGGTGGAGGGGTGGGCTGTTGCACGAATCTAAGCCGCGATGGTGCAGAAAACTTTGCTGATGCACCGTTGGACTTGCCGGATGGAGCAAGTCTCGATTTCATCCGACACTGGATGAACGATGTTGATGCAGTTAACGATATGGCCCTGTTTGTGTTTGAAGTCTGTCTTCCTTCTTTTGGCCCCGGGCCAACCACGCTTACCACTATTGGATCATTAGATCCTGCTACAACCGGCGCAACAGGAAACCAGAGCGCTGTTATTACATTTATTCCAAGTATTACAATAAATAATCGTGATTGCACCTACATCGTAAGAGTCCGTTTCGACGCCACCGGCCCTACTCAAACTCTTCAGAAAGTCCGTGCCGAGTGGACACGTCAGATCAGTCCTGCGCCTCTTGCTGCAACATTCGGTGACGTGCCTTTGGGCCACGCCTTCTTCCAGTTTGTTGAAGCCCTGGCCGCTTCAGGAATCACCACTGGCTGTGCAGTTGGCCAATACTGCCCCGATCAGCCTGTTACCCGCGCCCAGATGGCCGCATTCATTGCAAGGGCTCTTGGTTTGTAATCGAGCCAGGAGTTAGAGTGGGATTGATAAAGTATGGAGCACGGTTTCCGAACCGTGCTCCTTCTTTTTTGGTTCTTCCGGCTTTTGTGTGGGTATATCCCCCTCTTGTAACCCCTCTCTATTCCCCCCTTAAATTAAGGGGGGTTAGGGGAGTTATATTTTAGACTTGTACTGTCCGACGATGAAGGGAACCCATAACCCCTCCTCACCTCCCCTTTAGCAAAGGGGAGGGATAAAGAAAGACCTTTTAGTAAAGGGAAGGGATAAAGACAGGACCCATAAAAAACCCGGAAGAACTTCTTGTTTAGGAGGTGGAACAATGCGTTCAAAATCGGCGCTATTGGTTTTTATGTGTTTATGCGTGTGGATGAGCTTATCCTTTGCCGCCGACGAGGACCCTGTCCTTGCAAAAGCAGGGGAGATTCTCTTCAGGAAATCCGACCTGGAGAGACTCATCAGCTATTCTCCGCCGACCCTGAAGAAGATGCTGGAGGAGAACCCCCAGCAGAAGATTGCCTTGATCAAACGGATCATGGATCAGAAGATCATCGCCCGCGCGGCAAGGAAGGCTGATTTCGATAAGAAGCCTTCCATCAAGGATCAACTGCAATACCTGGTGGATGACTTTCTCTCGAGTTCCTATCTGATGGACGTTGTTTTAAGCCGCATCGCCGTAAGCGAGGAAGACGTCAAACAGTATTACAAAGCCAATGAGCAGAAATTTTTTATTCCCGAACAGGTGAAAGCCAGGCACATCCTGATCAAAGTCCCCTTCGGGACAACCGGAGAAGCGAGAAAGAAGGGGAGAGAGAAGGCAGAGGCCATGATCGAGTGGTTGAAGAGAGGCGAATCCTTTGAAAGACTGGCGGAGAAGAACTCCGAAGATCCCGACTCCGCCAAGAAAGGAGGAGACCTCGGCTATTTTGCGAGAGGAAGAATGCCAAAGCCCTTTGAAGAGGCCGCTTTTTCATTGAAACCGGGACAGATCAGTGGTATTGTGGAGACGGATTTCGGATACCACGTCATCTCGGTCGAAGATCGCCGGGAGGCAAGGACAAGGCTTTTCGAGGAGGTGAAGGATTCCATCGGGAAGCAGCTTACTGACGAATTGACAAAATCGAAACTGGAAGAATTTTTAAAACAGGCTTCCCAGGAAGCCGGCCTGGAGATCTATTCGGATAAGATTTTATCTAAATAAAATACCCCGCAGCAGAGCTGCGAGGTATCCAATTACTCAAAAATCTCCTCCCCCTTGATGGGGGAGGATGAAGGTGGGGGTGATGAGAAGATCGTTTCCCCCTCACCCTATCCCTCTCCCGCAAGGGGAGAGGGGAATTTTAATTCCCCCTCCCTCGGAGACTGTGTCGTAATGGGGAGGATGCTATGTTTGTCATTCTGAACGAAGTGAAGAATCTAATGATTTCAACTGAAACGATTATATAGATTCTTCGGCTTCCGCCTCAGAATGACATTACGACACAGTCTCTCGATGGGAGGGGGTGAGGGGGAGGGGGAGAATAATGAAGGCCAACAATTTAACTGAATGCGTTTGTATTAGAAACCGGAGATCCTATTGGTCCCTCCATCAAAAAGAATCCCGGTGAGGGAAGCTGACTCTTTTGGCCCTTCCCTCAGAGTTCCCAGGGCCCGTATACTCTCAGTGCGGAGAGCAGACCCCTTCCGAATCTCCGTTGGAGACTGGGCTGAGGCAGAGCTATCGCCGGAGGTCCTTCATTTTTTTTCGCTGAAAGATCCTCAGGGACGCGCCTGGTGCGAGGGTTATGCTTCCGAATGGACTCTTCCTATCGCTGTGGCAGCGGTGGCAGCCTATGCGGTGCTGGAGCCTGTGAGCTGTCCGGGTCTTAATGCCTTTAGCGGCATCACAAAATCATTCCGATGGAAGAGGCGATGGCAGCCGGAAGAAAATCTGCTGGCCGCCACCCGGCTCCTTCGTGTGGGCCGCACCTCGGCCACCGTGGAGTATCGAACCCTGAGCAGGGAGCGGAAGGACCTGATCTTCGAGGGCTCTGAGGTTTTCGTATCTGTTTCCGGAAACCCTCCGAGACCCGTCCCTATCCGGCTCTCCTTAGCATCTGAAACACCTTTGGTGCAACCGCAGGAAAACCCATCAAGTCATGAACCGGAGGTCAGAGTCTCCCCATTGTCCGAAACAGACGAAAGATCGGGTGGCTTTATTGAGGAGACGGAGACAGGGACAACCCGCTACCGCGAGTTTCCGGAATCTTCCTCCCCTGATATTTTCCGCCTCAGGCCGACCCAACTTCTATCGAAGTCTGTAAACAATCCCAATCAGGCGTCTGAAGGCGACTTCTGGGAGTGGCTTGTGCCAGCGGACTTGCTCAAACTTTTAGGAAATCCCATTGCCGGGAATAGAGAGGTTCTTGGGCGGCGCCTCCATCCCTATGGTCTTTTAAGTGTGGCCATCCCGATCCGTGCAGCTCAACAGCTCTTCGGGCCTGAGGTCCGGCCCTCCGGCGCAACCATCCGCTACTTTCGCCCGGTGAACGCCGAATCGGATTTTAAACACCGGATGGTCCTCCGCTCCGTGCAGGAAAAACAGTTGATCCTTGACTCGGAGTTGCAACAGGCAGAATCCCGTGTGGCAACCTTAACCCTTACTCTTGAGGCGTCGTCTTGACCTGTAAATTCCCCCCCTTAAATTAAGGGGGGATGCAGGGGGGTTATGGGAGTTATGAATTTTCTTCGGAATGACCCAACATTAAAACAACATCGACGGGAGTTGAGGCGTAATCAGACTGAGGCGGAGAAGGCCCTCTGGGCACATCTGCGAAATAAGCAATTTCATGGAATGAAATTTTTTCGACAATACAGCATCGGGCATTATATTTTGGACTTTTATTGTCCGACTATGAAACTTGGAGTGGAATTGGACGGTGGGCAGCACAACCAGTTTGAGAACCATGAATATGATAAAAGTCGTTCAGAATATCTGATGGCACATGGAATTGAGGTAAGGCGGTTTTGGGACCATGAGGTGTTGATTAATATGGAAGGCGTCTTGTTTGAACTGGGGCCGAAAGTAACCCCTCCACGCCTCCCCTTAACATAAGGGGAGGTTGCAGTTCAAAACCCGAATGAATAATTTTGGGTTTGGTGCTTAAAATTTTAAGTTGATTTCCTATGGAACTTCAAGCCATCGACCTTTACAAAAAGATCGCCTCGCTAAATCCAAAATACCTGAGCGCTGAGCTGCCTCCCGATCCTGATATCCGCCGCATCAATGGAGTCTATTTCGCCGAATCGGATCATCGTCTTTATTTAATTTATGGAAATGCCTATGTCTTTGCTTCGGAAGATAGACTGAAAACGCTCCGGGAAGTCCGGGAGATCAACTACTTCGGGAGGGAGCTGATCGGCGCCGGCAAACAATCGATCGATCTGGTGGCGGAAAGCATGGACGGAACGGTTATTTTTGTGGGCCGGGACAGGAGAGACGCCTCTCAGTTGAATAAGTCCGGCGAAGGGAATGACGAAGTTGGAGTGGTCTGGAGAAAAACCCGGGGGAGTAAAAGCTTCAATCGAACCGTGGCCGCAAGCCCTGCCTGGATGACATCGCAGTGCAGCAATATGTCAGCGGGATACATCGGAGCCAAACGTCAAAAGATGGTGGTTTTCGGGATCTATGGCAACAGGGATGCCCATTTCTATTACAGCCTCGATGATGGTCTGAGCTGGCACAAACAGCCCATGGCAGACTATTTTGCAGAGCATGTCCACGAGGTCTACCTGCCCCGAAGCGTTTGCAATGAGCGCAAGGCAAGGCTCTGGGTGACCGGCGGCGACGACCCATCGGGAATTCGAAGCGGAGCGCTCTGCTTCGATACGGTCGAGGAGGATGGAAGCTTAGGCGATCCCATCTGGGTCTTCCCTGAGACTCCGGGTTATCGTCTGGTGGCTCTCACAGGCAATGGAAAACATGTCTATATTGGCAACGAATCCCTGGCAGGCGGCGTTATCAAGGTCCAGGACAACCAGGAGAGTCTCGATCACCGTGACTTCGAGTATGTCTTCGGAAAAACCAGACACGATTACTTTCTGTTTCGCTCATTGCTGGCTACACCGGACGGCCTCTTGGTCGGCGGCAGCAGCAGCTTCGGATACGTGGGTGACTCGGTGCGCGCCGATTCAGGAGGCTATCTCTACGTCAGCAACAATGAAGGAGCCACCTTCGCGGAGATTCCTCTGGGGGCGCGTGGTGTCTCCTCACTGACCTATGATGGGACCTTCTTCTGGTTCGTTCCAATCGCAAGTCATATAAACAATGCGGCTGTTGCTTACGACAGATTTAAGGTTTACAGGTTGAGGAAGCCCTCTCCCTATGCGGAGATGGTAACTCCCTATGTGGCAAAGGTTCTGATGCTCGATAGCAGCCGGTTCTATGAAAAGGCCGGATATCCCGCCTATCCTCATCCGTCCCTTGCGCCGGACGAAAGGACGATGCGAGTCGATATGTCAGGATACAGAACAGTTTCTCTGGTCGTTGATACGCTCACTGCGGGCAGCCTGATGGTGGAGGCCCTTCCCTTTTACAACTGGGAGCTCTCCGAGAACCCCTGGCACGATGCGCACCCAATCGCCTTTCATGGCCCTGAGCGAAAAGAGATCCTCATTGGAGAGGTTGCTTTGCATAACCGCTATTTCCGGGTCCGAAACTCCGGACGGGAACCGCTGAGTATAAAGCTCCTTGTCTTCATCGGTAAGAAGTAGCCCTTTCCTCCCACACGTCAATACCTCCGCCCTAAAACAGAGATAGAAAATTGTTTCCCAGGTAAATCCCCCTCCCCTTGCGGGCATAAGCGCTAACTTAATTAACCTGAAGCCCCGGAGGGACTTGCATGACAATAGCCCAGCGATTCATCGCCCCCCTTTTTCATTCGTCCCCATGGGACTTCTTTTTTTATTCCCATCACCGGCGATAAATCGCCGGTCTATTATCGAATATCCCTATTGGGATTTTCTCTTAAACCTCCCCTCTTCTTAGGTTAGCGCTTATACCCCTTGTGCCTGCCTGCGCGAAGCCGCTTCGGCGAAGGCAGGGGAGGGGAGCTAGGGGGAGGGAACTATTTTAAAAATTTCTAAATCGGGATTTGGGCTCCGCTCTTTCATTGAAATTAAGACAAGCAGGTGATATAATTTAGTTTAAATTTAAAGGTTCTTCCAACTTTAATGAAGTTGCTCCCCCTTCTTAACCCCCCCTCTATTCCCCCCTTAGTGTAAGGGGGGAATAGAGGGGGGTTACCCCTTAAAGTTAGGAGGGAAAGGAGGGGAGTTATGTAAAGGGTGCGGCTACATTTCAAAAATGGAATCGCACAATTTAGATAAGAAAGGATCGGGAATGAAAAGGCCGGCAATCTTCTTTCTCCTTCTCCAATCACTGTTTTTAATTTTCTTAAACCCCGCCCTCGCCCGGGAAACGATCATTACCGGAAGGATTCAGGTGGAAGACGAATTCTGGACGGTCAATAAAAAGATCGTGGACGGAGAAGCGGTCTCCGTGGAGTTCATCGATCCTGAGGGTCGTATCTATGATGAAGACGGGTTCGGAAAAGCGGCCAGGGCTAAGGTTGAAGCGACAAAAATAGAGCCTTCATTGAAAAAGAGATTGACGGAGATTGCGGCTGTCGAAAAAATACCCATCATCATCACCTTGAAGAACCAGCCCTATGGTTCTATCTTAGAAGAGGTCAAAGAAAAACATAGGGCGAGGAGAGGGTTCGTGAGAGACCTCGCGGAGGCCGACTCCCTGAGGGGCCAGATAAGTTCCGAGGCCTCCCGGCTAACTAAAACAAGAACAGATCCCGAGCAGGAATTCGTTTCCTTTCGTGTCGGAAGCCGCGGGGGAAAGATCAATTACAGGTATTCGCTGATCAATGCGCTTTCCGGCGTTGTGCCCGCAGGAATCATTGAGGAGATAGCGGGCCTCCCCGATGTGGCAAGAGTTTCCGAAGATATGAGAATGGAGGCCAATCTCAACATCTCCGTGCCGGTCATCGGCGGTAATACATGGTGGAGTAACGGGTTTACAGGAGGGACCTTTGACGTAGGAATCATCGACTCCGGCATGGATTCGTCTCATCCTGCCTTCTTTGGAAAAACTATTGTGAGCCATACCTCCCATGCTACAGGACAGTCTGATCTCGAATACCGAGACAATCCAGCCTCCACAGACGATCTGCAGGGGCATGGGACCCATGTAGGCGGCATTGTCATGAGTCAGGGGTCGGCAGATTGTCCGGGATGCCAGGGTGTGGGAAGAGGTCTTGATATAACCTTCAATCTGAAAGCGGGGTGGCTTAACAACTCTGGTCTCGCTTCCATGTATTGGTCGGATAAGATGGCTGCCGTGGACTGGGCAGAATCCCAGCTCGATGATAATCCCGATGCCTACAATCTCAGCTATGGAGGAGACACCCCGAATGATGATTCAGATGGAGCAAGATTCTGGGATGCCGTTGTCTCTGCCAAAGGAAATCCGGTCGCCATTTCAGCAAGTAACAGCGGTCCTTCGAATATACAATTCAGCGACCCGGCCATTGCTTACAATGTCCTGACCGTTGCCGCCATGGACGATCAGAATACAGCCTCAAGGATAGACGACAGAATTGCGAGTTATAGCACAAGAGGTCCTACAGCCTCCGGAAGAAAAAAACCGGATATATCAGCTCCGGGAGATGCTATTTCCGCCCCTAACCACATCTGGGAGACAAATACCGATTTTGTCAATAAATCAGGAACGAGCATGGCCGCTCCCCATGTGGCCGGCGCTTTTGCCTTGCTCCAAAACCATGACCAGGCAGCCGATGTTTCGAGTTCATTGAGACAGAAAGCCCTCCTTATTAATACGGCGGACGCCTGGACTGCTCAAGGCCAGGTTTCGGGTTCACAGTGGAACAGCGCATACGGATGGGGATACATTAATTTAGATCAGGCCTATTTACAGAGAAATAACACCTTTTCCGACTCCCTGACAGCAACGAATAGATTCAAACTATATAGAGGGAGACTCTTCCCCGGAGAAAAAGCGACCCTTGTCTGGAACAGAAGAGTTTTGTATAACGGCGCAAATCCCCCTGCCGTCTCGCATCTATTAACCGATCTGGATCTCTCCTTATGGAGAGAAAGCGATAATGTTCTATTAGGTTCGAGCGTTAGCCCTATTGATAACGTGGAGCAGGTTGCTGTAACGGCAACAGAAGATGTCGTCCTGAAAGTAAGTCTGTTCAGCCCTACGATACAGGGCGCAACATCCGAGGTCTACGGTTTATCAACGGGACAGTCCTTTACCCCCGCAAATTTCAACCTGTCCTTTCTCCAGATGACACCGCCGAGAGTCTGTCCCAGCACAGCTTTCAATATCAATGGGGTCATCATGAACCAGGGTGACATCCCATCTTACAACCATTCGTTGAGTCTTACTGTGCTTCCTGTGGCTCCGGGATGGGCTTTGAACTCCCCGAATCCGGTTGTCTTCGGGTCCCTCGCTCCAAACCAAAGGAACACTGTTACCTGGAATATAACATCGCCTTCATCAGGGAATGGCAATTTCACCATCTCCGGGACCTCCTCTTCCTATGGAACGATTACCATACCCCCTGCCCTGTTCAGCATCGGCGTGAAGGCTCCCTCTTTTATAGATGCTCAGTGCAGTCATCCCTTTTTCGGCTGGATAGAGACAATGCAGGAGAGAACCATCACCAGTGGATGCGCTCCTGGACCCCGCTACTGTCCTGACGACTCTATCCTGAGAAATCAGATGGCAGTCTTTGTCATCAGGGCGATGAGAGAAACCCCTTCCACCGATCCTTATAATACTAACTTCGATGATATCCCAAATGACTTTTTTGCTCCTTACATCAACAGGATGTGGGAGCTCGGAATCGCAGCCGGTTGCGGACCAAGGGCATACTGTCCAAATGATCCGGTGACCAGGGGGGAGATGGCTGCCTTCATTTCAAGGGCAAAAGGCTGGAATCCCTTTCCCCCCCCTGCCCCCACATTCACAGATGTACCCGCGGATCATCTCTTCTCCGGCTTCATCGAAAGGCTGTGGAGAGAGGGTATCACTTCCGGCTGCGGCCTATCCTCCTATTGTCCCGATCTCTTTCTGACAAGAGGGCAGATGGCAGTATTTGTCATCAGGGCATGGCCGTTATAAATGAACGTGAGGCGTAAGGGGTGAAACGCAAGGGGTAAACATAAGTTTAAGGTTGGGTTCGAGGCAAGAGGAACCTCCCCTCCCCTTGAAGGGGAGAGTCAATTATGTATCCCCTCCCCTTCAAGGGGAGGGTTAGGGTGGGGATGGGGTAGACTATGATCGCTCAGACCAACAAGAAGATACGATCGGGCAAACTGCAACAGGCATTACGTAAAAACATGTCAAACGCCGAACAGGCTTTGTGGAATGTTCTGCGTGGCCGGCAGGTCTCGGGTCTCAAGTTTCGCCGTCAACATCCATTGGGTGACTATATTCTCGATTTTGTCTGCCTGGAATACAAGCTGGTCATCGAGGTAGATGGAGGACAACATGTACAACAGGCAGGGTATGACGAGAATCGCACACGAGAATTACAGGTGGCGGGTTTTTGTGTTCTCCGATTCTGGAATAATGAGGTTCTTAATGAGATAGAATCGGTAAAGGAGAAGATTTAGTTATTAGTTCAGGAGCTGCAATCCCATCCCCCTCTCTCCGAGCCAGAGGCTCTCCCTCCGGGGCAGAAACCCCTCTGGGGCGGAGCCCGAGCCGGCGGCCCAACCTCCCTCTTAAAGGGCATTAGCGCTAAATTAAGAAGAGGGGGAGTTTGAGAAAAAATCCCAATAGGGATATTCGATAATAGACCGGCGATTTATCTCCGGTGACGTGAATGAAAAAAAGAAGTCCCATGGGGACGAATGGAAAAGGGGGGCGATGAATCGCTGGGCTATTGTCATGTATGCCCCTCCGGGGCATCAGATTAATTAAGTTAGCGCTTATGCCTCCGGCGGGAAGGGATCGAAGGGGCCGGAAGTTTAATGGGAAAACTTCAAATATTTTTAGTTGGGAGTTTAAGTTTCATTGTTCATCGTTTATACTGATACTGACACTGACACTGACACTTTTTTTTAGGATTTATTGATGGTTGATTTTTCATCGAGTATCGCTGAGTTCAGGCAGGTTTTTCAATACCGCGAATTGATCAGGAACCTTGTCGCCCGGGACCTCAAGGTTCGTTATAAGAGATCGGCCCTCGGATTTGTTTGGGTCATGCTCAATCCCCTCCTGATCATGATCGTGATCTACCTTGTCTTTTCTCAGGTATTCAAAGGGGTCCAAAACTTTGCCGCCTATGTTATCTCCGGCCTGATCCTGTGGTCCATGTTCTCCCATTCCACTTCCGCTGCAACGAACTCTTTTTTAGCCAACGGCGGTCTTTTGAAAAAGATAGCTGTCCCTAAAATCATATTTCCCATCTCATCGGTCATATCGGGATTGATAAACTTCTGTTTCTCTTTAGCGCCTCTCTTCATTATTTTTCTTCTGACCGGCGCTTCGCTGAAGCCAAGCGGCCTCTTGCTTCCCCTTTGCATTGCAGAAGTCCTGATCTTTTCGTTGGGGATCGCTCTGATCCTTTCAACGGTTGTGGTTTTCTTCCACGATGTGGTTTATATTTATGAAGTCCTTTTATTGGCCTGGATGTACTTCTCTCCCATCTTCTATCCCGCCTCAATCCTGCCGGACTCCCTAAGAAAATGGATGCAGTTCAATCCGTTCTTTCACTATTTGAGTCTTTTCAGGGGTCTGCTTTACGAAATGGGAATAGACGGGGCTGCCCTTGGAACCCATTTTCTTTACGGGTTTTTCTTTGCCTTATTCTCACTGACCGTGGGGGTGGGGGTTTATATTGCGAATCGAAAAAAAATCGTGCTCTATTTATGAGGGTGCATCAGAAAATGACCCTACTATCCCCCTCTCCCCTTGCGGGAGAGGGCGGGGGTGAGGGGGACCTAATGATTCACCCCCACCCATACCCTCCCCCGTCAAGGGGGAGGGTAAACTCATGTGGTTTTGTTTGTTCTAAAATGACACTCCACCTGAAGGATTGTCTATAAAATGAATGCCGCTGCCGTCACAGTTTCAAACGTATCCGTAAAATATCTCCTCGTCAGCGAAAGACCTAAAACATTACAGGAATATTTTATCAACTTTGCCCACGGGAAGAGACATGAACGGAGGGATTTTTGGGCTCTAAAAAATATAAGCTTTGAGATAGCCAAAGGAGAGTCGCTGGGGATTATCGGTTCAAACGGCGCGGGGAAAAGCACCCTATTAAAGGTCATCTCAGGAGTTCTGGAGCCTACGGAGGGAGAGGTAAGGGTCAACGGGAAGATCGCTCCCATGATCGAGCTTGGCGCAGGATTTGATTACGAGCTGACCGGTCATGAAAATATTTATCTCAATGCGTCATTGATGGGACTCAGAAAAAAAGAGATCGATAGAAAGTGGAAGGCGATCGTCGATTTTTCGGAACTGGGAGACTTCATCTACTCTCCCCTGAAGAGCTATTCCTCAGGAATGGTGGCGCGTCTCGCCTTTGCGATCGCTGTTGAAGTGGAGGCGGATATTCTGGTAGTGGATGAGATCCTGTCGGTGGGAGATGAAGGATTCAGAGATAAATGCAATCAGCGAATAGAGAGATTCATCAGAGAGGGAGTCTCCATCATCCTCGTCTCTCACAGCATTGGGGAAGTGCAGAGAATTTGCAACCATGCGGTCTGGCTGGACCAGGGGAAAACCGTCGCATCGGGCGATGCCGACATTGTATCCAGGAAATATCTCTACCATTTTGACAAGAGGGTTTTTGAAGACCTTCCAAGCGGACACCCCTTCAAGGAGTATATCGAGGCCCTATTCCTCCATGGCATCGCCGGCGGATATCTCATCGACGGCAAGAAGTATTACAATCCGGACAACAAGATGACCCGTGCGGAATTGGCCGTGTTTTTGAGTCATGCCATGGGCGCCAAAAAATCCGGCTATGGAAAAACGATCTTTGCCGACGTTCCGGAGGGACACTGGGCCACCCGTTATATCGCCTGGATTACCGGAGAAAAGATCATGGAGGGTTCGAAGGCAAAGAGTGGAGCAGTCTACTTTCATCCCGATGAGCCTCTTCTGTCCAACGAATTAAAAAATGCTCTTGGAAAGATATTCCCGAAAATGGATGCATTCCTCTTCCCGCCGAAGCAAAATACGATTACCAGGGGTGAAATTGCAAAAATCTTTTGCCATCTATTCAAATTGACCGTGTAAAAAAGCTCAACGGAGGCGGGGAAAAGGATTCTGAGTGGAATCGAGTGAAAAAGCCCCTCAGAATTACCCCCCTTTAGCAAAGTGTCCCATAATTCGGGGGACTGGACACAAGGAGGGAACGTACGACTGGTGCAATTGAGGCTTAGGCATACCCCACCCCCACCCCAACCCTCCCCCTGAAGGGGAGGGTAATCATCATGCGCTTCGCGTAAGCCCTTCCTCTTCAAGGGGGAGGTTAGGAGGGGGATGGGGATCTGTCGGAGGGGGCTTTGTGTCAACAACTTAGGTTATGAGTAAAGATCAGTTTACCAAAGGGGGAGGAAGTTTAGTTGGGAAATTTCATATATCTTTTGCTAACTTTGTAGAAAGGCCATGGCTGTCTTGAACATGAATTACCATCCGCCCAAAAAAATCTTTATTGTCGGGTCCTATGGCTCGACAAACTTAGGGGATGAAGTTATCCTTTCGGCCGTAGCCAAGCAAATACGCAATCATCTCCCTGATGTAGTCCTAAAATCAACAACTGGGAATTGTGATTATACGGCCAGGTTTGTTCCCGGGGTTGAACCCATCTTCTGGGTGGATTTCCAAAAAATCGTTCAAGAAATCGAGTCTTCCGATCTTATTGTCTGCGGAGGGGGGGGAATATTCTATGATTACTGGGGAAACGACCCCCGGACCATTCTTTCGAAGCGCCACTGGGGAATAAGTTTCGTTGCCGGCCTGCCATTGCTGGCCGCCGCGCTGGGAAAACCTGTCGTCTTATATGGCGTGGGAGTGGGGCCTCTCTTTTCAGAGGAAAGCCGCCAGCTTGTGGGTCTGCTCGGAAACGCTGCAACCCGTATCACTGTCCGCGACGAGCAATCAAAAGAAGAGCTAACCCGATCGGGTGTTTCCCCGCAGAGAATCGAAGTAACAGCCGATCCGGCCTTTGCCCACTTCGAGAAAGAGTTCCAGCGCCCGGTAAAAAGGGCGGAAGGTGTTCAAATTGCAGTGGCGTTGAGAAATTGGGATATCGGCGTCTCTCCCGGTCATTGGGAGCGTTTCGTAGCAGAGGCATTGGAACGGTTCGCAAAGCCTTTGGAGGCAAATATTGTCTTTATTCCTTTTCAGACAAATGTCCATGAGGATTTCACCAATGACTTAACCGTCATCCGGAGAGTGAGCGATCTGATTCGATACGAGAAAAAAACGATTCTATCCCAGGATCTTCCGCTCTCCGACCTTTTCAACCTTTTCGCCCAAAGCGACCTGGTGATCGGAATGAGATATCATTCTCTCATTTTCGCAATGGGGACTCAAACCCCAATGGTGGGCCTTGACTACGACCCGAAAATAAGAAGTCTCATGAAAGAAATTGCAATGGAAGATCTTTGCCTCAATATCAAGTCTTTCACCGTTTCCCGGATGTTGGACGCTCTAACGACTGCCTGGGATCGCAGAAACGAATTGAGAATGGTCCTTAAAGAGAAGGGCCAACGTCTGCAGCTTTTAGCTGAGAGAAATGGGCTGGCTGTCCTGGAGGCCTTACAGGACAAAAGGCCTCTTTCACGGGAAATTGCAGCCGAGCTGACACAATGGTTGGGAAAGGCGCTGGCTTCCCACACAGTGAGGCTTTCCGAAACAGAAGATCAGCTCACAGAACTTATCTCGAAGCATGGGGCCAAAGAACGGACCTTTGCCGATGAACTCTCATTGCACAATAGATCGATCGAGGATCTAAAAGAGCAAATTGAAGCCTTAAAAAGGAGACTCCATGCGATGGAGTCGACGCGAACATGGCAGTTGGGCCAAACCATTGGGAGATGGATCCAGCCTGAATCATCCCTGGGAAAAGGAGTAAGCCGCATCATTGACAGGGTCATCCGGAAAGAGCCATCGGTAACCACTGCCCCTCCCATCCTTCTTCCCGAACTGGAGCCAAATCCATCCGTCATTGAAACGAACTCCCTCCCAAATTTTAAAAGTAGATCCCTTCCGGCTCGAGTCGCCATTCTCACCAATCAGCTATTAGACTGGCAGACCATGAAACCCCGGTTCGGAGGAGGCGAACGCTACTGCTTTATGATAGGCTCTTTGCTGCGGGATCTGGGGTTTGAGGTCACCTTCTACCAGGCGGGGCTTCAAGAATTCGAAGGAGAATACTATGGGTTTAAAGTGGTCGGCCTACTTCCGGGGGAAGGTTTCTCCGAATTTCAATATGGCATCTGCGATCGTTTCTATCACAAGACGATCGAATACGATCATGTCCTCTACAACCTTCCCGAGTATGCGTCCGGTCAGGTCCGGGAGGACTCCGTCTTAATCTGCCATGGCATCTGGTTTGATCACAACAATTACGGCCCCTCCGTTCAATACCGGACCAAGGAATGGTTCCATCATCTTTACAGGGCCTTCAGCCAGCCTCATAAGATCGTCTGCAACGATACGAACGCCATCAGCGTAATTCGCGCCCTCTGGCCTGAACTCACGCCTCGAATGGTCTACCTCCCCAATTTTGTCGATACCGGGACGTTCTTTCCCCCGGGACAGAGGGATGGGACCAGACCCGTCACTGTGATTTTCCCGCGCAGAACCCAGGTCAACCGCGGCTCCCGCATCCTTGCCGGCATTCTTAGCCGGGTCCCGCATGATTGCCGGTTCATCTGGGCCGGGGAAGGAGATCCCGAAGACACGGAAATCACAAAAAAATTGGCCCGGCAGGATGGCCGGCTTCAATTTCTCAGCGTCCCTTTTGAGGAGATGCCGTCTCTTTACCGGCAGTCCGACATCTGTGTGATTCCCTCGATCGCCTCAGAAGGAACAAGCCTCTCCTGCCTCGAAGGTCTGGCAAGCGGATGCGCAGTCATCGCAACCCACGTGGGAGGCCTTCCGAATATCATTGTGGATGGCAGCAATGGTTTGCTGGTTGATCCGGCCCCTGAGTCCATCGCAAAAGCCATTAACTTTCTGATTGAAAACCCGCTGGAGCGCGCCAGGCTCCAGGAGAATGGTCCTGAGTCCGCCAGGAAATTCAGCACAGGGGTATGGCGGGCTCGCTGGAAGAACGTCTTGGAAGAGCTGGGCTGGATCGGAAGTCAAAAGGCGGAACCGGATCGAATTCGGCCCGCTGCAAGATCCGCAAAGAGCGGGATGAAAATCGCCATCGTCACCCGCAATGCGCTCCATGGGGGAGTCGAGACACTGATCGCTCTTCATCAGAAATATTTCCACGCCGATGTCTTCGTCGCCGGAGGGTATCAATTTAAAGACCTCTGTCCCTTCGTTTATGTTTACATCGGAGCGGAAGATCTGAACCAAGCGCGAAGAGAGCTTGAGACCCGCCTGAAGAATTACGATCTGATCGTCTATCATTGGCTGCCTCCCTGGGCCCTGGAGGCCATCCGGGAATCGGCTAAACCGAGCATTGAGGTCGTCCACCGGACTGATACGGCGGAATGTGACAAGAGCGTGCCAACCCTGCTGGTCACCCACTCCCATTTTCTGGCAAGATTCCTCAGGGACTGTTGCAGGAAGGAAGTGGCCGTCATCCCCTATAGCATCAATTTGGAAAAATACCCAGCCGTTCACCCCGTTAGAAATTCCAGTCGTTGCGACTCGAAACCGAGCGGGGCATTAAACCCTGCCGGAATTATTCTAAAATCTAACCCCGCTGCAGCCGCCGGCCCACGAGGGCCTCTGGCCCGGAGGGAGCAGGGGGGCATTATTTCTAACGGGGCAAGCTCAGGCAAGTATATCGGCGGACTCACCAGCTATTACTACACAAAGGGCATTGATATCTTTCTGATGGCATGGCATAAAATCGAAAAGCAATTTCCCGATCAAAAGGTCCGTTTTTACGGGATGGGACATCACCTATCGGTTTTCCAGCAGATGGCGGAAGCCCTTGGCCTTCGCCAGGTTGAGTTCCTTGGACCGGTTCGTTCACCGGAGCTCCACCTTCCGGAATTCTCTCTCTTTCTGTGCCCGTCCCGGATCGAAGGAATGCCCCTCGCAATTTTAGAGGCGTTGGCCTGCAACATTCCTGTCTTATGCTCCGATCTCCCGGGGATGGTTGAATTCAATGCGCTCGCTCAAGGGAGAGGATTTCACCCCCCTCTCCTTCTGGCGCACACTGAAGATCCGGACGACCTTGCTGAAAAGATGGAACAAATCTTACGCAATCCGGGGGGCTTCGTCGATACACGAAGTTATCTCCTGAAATATTATGGAGCCCAAAGTCACTGCAGTGAGTATCAAAAGGTCTTCGACAGAGTCTTATCGTATGGGAGATATTAATGTTCTCAAAATAGTTACAACATCGATTTATAAAATCCCTCCTGTCCTCCCCTGCCTTCGCCGGAGCGCTTCGGCGAAGGCAGGGGGGAGATTTTCCAATGCCTATATCAATTCAATTTTGAGAAGTTTAATAAGATGAATAAAGAAAATAGATTTGTGAACATCCTGACCTATCTCTTTTTCGATTTCTCCGGGACGACCATGTTCTGCGGAGGCGCGGAAAGGTATCTCATCGAGCTCCATCGGCTCATAAGGGCGATGGGCTATGAGGTCAGGATATACCAGCACGCCGATAGGGATTGGGTTGCCTCTTATCAAGATATCAAAATAGAGGGGATAGGAAGCCATGGAGACATGCAGAGTTTTTACTCCAGGTTCCATGCCGAGAAGGAACAAGGAATGTTAACGATCTATTCTCCTTTTACTCTGGCTCCGGACGCTGGCGCGGGCAAAACGATCGGAATATCCCATGGCGTTTATTGGGATCATCCCGTTTTTCGACCGGAGGAAGAGAGGCTTAAAATATATCATGGAATAAGGAATTGTGATGTTATTGTATCGGTTGACACGAATACGGTCAATTGGGTGAGAGCGGAAATCCCTGAGATGAGCCAAAAGTTGGTTCACATCCCGAACTTTGTGGATCATACCGTATTTTTTCCCGCGCGCGAATCAAAGAAGAACGGGGTCGTTCTTTATCCCCGGCGCCTTTGCCATGACAGAGGGTTTTTTATGGTATCCGATCTGTTGCCTTTTTTTCTCAATCGATACCCGGGTATGGAATTCCATTTTGTCGGGACATGGCAAGGAGGGGAAGAAGTTTCGAACAAGATTGAGGAGCTTAGCCATAGGCATGGCGAGAGGATCAAATTCTACATGCTCCCTCCTGAGCGGATGCGGGAGGCCTATCTCTCGGCAGATATTATCATTATCCCCACCCTATATATGGAAGGCACCTCCTTATCCTGCATCGAGGCCATGGCTTGCGGAAAGCCTGTCATCGCAACGAATGTGGGGGGGCTGACCGACCTCATCATTGATGGTTACAACGGCTTATTAATCAGCCCCGATGAAGATGAGTTGAAGCAAGCGCTCTCAACCCTGATGGAGAATGAAGCATTGCGAAGGGAGCTGGGACATAATGCTTATCACGTTTCACAGAAATTCAGCATAGAAATATGGAGACGGCGGTGGACCGAACTGCTTCTCAAAATTTTAGATGCCTCGGATGCAGCCGAAGCCAAAAGGAGCCAGGGAGACGGGAATGGCATCTACCGCCAACTGATAGAAAAGAACAGGAAAGTATCTTCTTTAATATCGGAGAAAGATAGCCTTCAGGAGCAACTAGGCCGGACAACGGTCCAGCTGAATGAAACGACCCTCCAGCTCAACCAGGCTGTTTCTGAGAGAGACCAGCTCCAGAGAGAGTTGAGCCAGACGAGCGCTCAGCTCAGCCAGACGAAAGCCCAGCTCGATCAGACAACGGGCCGGTTGACCCAGGCGAACCAAACGCTCGAATCAATTTATGGCACCAGAACATGGCAACTCTATCAGGCCCTGAGCAAAAGAATTTATGGAACCAGGACGGGAAGGCTGTTCGTAAGAATTCTTGGCCGCCTCTTTCGAAGTGGGGTCCAAACCCAAGGGTTTGAACCGTTCATATCGCCGGACGCTGAGCAAACCCGTAAGACATTCGAGAAAGTGCAATTTGATCATGACTTCCCTGTAGAAAAAAAAATTCAATATGATGTTATTTGCCTGCCTATCATAGACTGGTATTTTAGGTTTCAAAGGCCGCAACAATTACTTACCCAGTTCGCCGGAAATGGTTCCAGGGTTTTCTATGTCCAGCCGGATTTCATCGACTCAGCACAAAGGACGTTTCTTCATTCAAAGATAGGGGACAATATTTTCGGTATTACGTTAAATTCAAACCCCTCTCTGAATATCTACAGGGATGCCCTGGGCGGGGAAGACCTGAAGAAAATGACCGGTTCGATGGAATCCCTTCGAAGAGATGCAGGAATTGCGGAAGCAGTCTGTTTTGTCCAAATTCCATTCTGGCAACCCCTTGCCAGAAGCCTCAAGGAACGGTTTGGATGGAAAATAATCTATGACTGTATGGACGAGCATGCCGGGTTTTCTACCAATATGGAAAAGATGTTAATGAACGAGGAGCTGTTAGCTAAGGAAAGCGACCTCGTCATTGCCACATCCCAAACTCTTTACGAAAAGAATAAGGTTTTTCAGAAAAATGTGATCCGGGTGCCTAATGGCGCCGACTTTGAGCATTTTTCCAGGCTTCCGGCCAACGAACTCTTAACTCACCTCAGAAGGCCGATCATCGGATATTACGGGGCTGTTTCCGATTGGTTTGATCATGAACTGACCCAGTATCTGGCGGAGAAGAAAAAGGAGTGGAGCTTTGTTTTCATCGGACATACTTTCGGTTCATCCATTGACAGGCTCCAGGAGCTTCCCAATGTATGTTTCCTGGGAGAAAAGCCCTATGGCGACTTGCCGAAATATCTGTTCTGGTTCGATGTCTGTATCATCCCATTCAAGATTAACAAACTCACCGAAGCTACGAACCCGGTAAAATTCTACGAATACATCAGCTCCGGCAAACCCGTGGTCTCTACGGAAATACCCGAATTGCTCCCTTATCGTGACTATCTTTACCTTGCAAAAAATAGGGAGGAATTTCTCCTCAGGCTTGAGCAAGCGGTCATAGAAAATAATCCGGAGATGGTCCGGAGGAGGAGCCTCCTTGCTAAAGAGAACACGTGGGAGAAAAGATATGAGACGATCTCATCGGCGATAAGCGGCATTTACCCTACGGTAAGTCTCATCATGGTAACCTATAATAATCTCTCTTTTACCAAACTTTGCACGGAGAGCATCTTTCAAAAAACAGGCTATCCGAACGTTGAAATCATCGTCGTTGACAACGGCTCCTCCGATGGCACGGGAGAGTATTTATTGGAGCTATCGAAGAAAGTCCAGCGTGTGAAAGTCATCCTGAACGAAAGGAATGAAGGGTTTGCGAGGGCGAATAACAAGGGGATCACCGCTTCTACGGGGGAGTTTATTGTATTGTTGAATAACGACACGGTTGTGACAAGGTCATGGGTCACGAGGCTCTTGAGACATTTAGAAGACGAAACGATAGGAATGGTGGGACCGGTAACGAACCAGTGCGGCAACGAGGCCAGAATTGACGTCCCTTACACATCCGTCGACGAAATCGAAGCATTCTCAGAACGGTATCTTCGAGAGCACATCGACCCCGAGTGCTTTGACGTCAAGATGCTCGCAATGTACTGCGTGGCGATGAGAAGGAGACTGATCGATGAGATCGGCCTCCTTGACGAGCGGTTTGAGGTCGGGATGTTCGAGGATGATGACTTCTCGCATCGCGTCCAATTAAAGGGCTACAGGGTCGTCTGTGCGAGGGATGTTTTCGTCCATCACTTTGGGCTGGCTTCGTTCTCCCGGCTGGGATACAAGAAATATCTCCGCATCTTTGAAAAGAACAAAAAGAAGTTTGAAGAGAAATGGGGCATCGGGTGGGAACGCCGGATGCCCGAGTATCCGGGAAAGGAAACGGAGGAGAGCGTCGAGCCGGAGACAGCCCTTACCCCTTCGGCAGGGGAGATGGGAAGTGAAAAAATAAAAAGAAGAAATGAGGCAGATTACCGGTCGTATCAAGAACGGATGAAGGGGGAATTCAAGAAGAGAAGATATAAGGACGAAATCCAGGAGGTCTTCAAACAGAAAAACTACCGGGGGATTGTGTTCTATCCTTCTTTGGTGGAATGGAATATCCCGTTATTTCAAAGACCTCACCAGATATTCAGAGAGCTGTCAAAGCGGGGCTACCTTGTTCTTTTCCTCACGCCCAATCCGATCGTGGACGATGCCTGTCCTTTGAGACAGGTCAGCGACAATCTCTTCCTGGTCCGGAACATCGATATGCTTTATTCTCTCCGGGAGTGGCCGATCATCCTCTGGATCAGCTGGACCCCAAATCTTGTCTGCAGGGAATTCTTTCCAAACAGCAGGCTGGTGTATGACTATATCGACGAGCTGGAGGTCTTTGGCTACTACTGCCAACGGATGGAGAAGGAACATGCGAGGCTGGTCGAGATCTCCGATAGCGTCATCACGACCGCTGAAAATCTTTATGCGGAGGTCAAGCAGAAACGTCCGGATGCCCTTCTCGTTCCCAACGGGGTATGTCTGGAAGATTTCAAGGTAGTCAAGGACTCGATTCCGGCGGACCTTGCCGGAATTGTTGCACAGGGCAAGCCGATCGTAGGCTACTATGGCGCCCTGGCCGAATGGCTCGATTACGATCTCATCAACTTTGCCTGTGAAGAGTGCAAGGACCTTAACTTCGTTTTGATCGGGCCCAAGCTTGGCGAGAGTTCGAAAAAGCTCAAATTGTCCGGGAATCTCTTTCTCCTCGGGCCGAAGAGGTATGAAGACTTGAAGTACTATCTAAAGCGCTTTGATGTCGCCACCATCCCCTTCAGAACGGGCCGGGTGGCCGACTCCACATCACCCGTAAAGCTTTTCGAATACATGGCCGGGGGAAAACCGATCGTCACGACGGGAATGAAGGAATGCAGCAAATACAGAAGTGTCCTGGTATCAAAAAGTTACACGGAATATTTGGACAACATCAGGAGCGCATTGACCCTGGCCCGCGATTCCAGCTACATCAGTCTGTTGGAGCGAGAGGCTGCTGAGAATACGTGGGCTTCCAGAGTTGATGCGATATTGAAATGTCAATCTTTTTAGAGAGCCACGCCGGGATTCGAGGCTCGGTTTTCCTTATTATAGAGAACAACATAAGTAATGCAACATCGACACATTCCTATCGAATTACCCCCCTTTAGCAAAGGGGGGTGAGGGGGGATTTGAGACCCAGGTAAATCCCCCTCAATCCCCCTTTTTCAAAGGGGGAGGTTAAGACGAGCGCTACGAAAAGGCGAAAAACACGTGTTAGAATCGCAGGAACTCTTGTTGCATTACTTTTGCGGTCCTCTATAACATTCATCTGTGATTACGGGGATATTTTTTATGGAGAACGCATTCATGGGGAGAATGGGTGAAAGTCTCAGAAACCTTCTGGGGAAACGAAGGAAGATGGATTATAAGGAAAAATTAGCCCAGGAGATTAAGCACTATGATGTTCTCTACGAAAGCGAGGAGGCGAAACAAAAACTCGCTTACGAAACCCCGGCGATCTGGACCAATGTAGATCACCATGTTGACAAAAAGATCTGGCGGGTGACAGGGACAAGGGGCATGATTCGCCACATCTCCGACTTTTGCAATCAACTCGATTCAAAAGCGACGATCCTGACCCTCGGAGGAGGGCCGTGTAATCTGGAAATTAATCAGTTATCCCCCAGCCTGGAGGGCGAGTATGAAATTGTC
>MGQQ01000082.1 GCA_001798855.1 Deltaproteobacteria bacterium RBG_16_49_23
ACTTTTTCACTTTCTCCCAAAATAATTACACTTGTTTATGGACTAGAAAGGATTCTCTTCATCTCTGCTCCTCTTTCATTTTATTAACAGTCTCAGAATTGAATTGACATAAGCATTGGAAAATCTCCCCTCACCCCTGGTTTGCCCTCCGGGCCAGAGGCCCTATGGGCCGGCGGCCAAAGAGGGGTAATCCCTCCCTTAGAAAAAGGGAGGTCAGGAGGGATTTTATAAATCGATGTCATTGCTATTTTGAGACTGTTAATAAATCCTTTTCCCGTCCCCCTGCCTGCATCTAATCGTTTTCGACTATATGACCATACGACTTCACGACGATGAGACTACTTTTTAACGCCGATCTTTTTTGCGTCTTCTAAGAATTGTGCAATCCCTCTGTCCGTGAGGGGATGCTTTGCCATCTGGTCCAGAGTGGCGGGCGGGATGGTCACAATCTCAGCGCCCATCCGTCCCGCCTCTACCACATGAATCGGGTTTCTCACGCTGGCTACGATGATGCGGGTCTCAATCTCATCGTAATTGTCATAAATTTCCCTGATCTGCTGTATCAATTCGAGGCCGTTGAAACTGATGTCATCGAGCCTCCCGATGAAGGGGCAGATATAGGTCGCTCCGGCCTTTGCGGCGAGAATGGCCTGGCTTGCCGAGAAGAGGAGCGTCACATTCGTTTGAATCCTCTCTGCCGACAGGATTCTCACTGCCTTCAATCCCTCCTGATTGATGGGGACCTTGATCACGATCTCATCTCCCCAGGTCGCCAGAACTTTGGCTTCTTTCACGATCTCTTCACAGGTGATGCCTGTCACCTCCACATTCACAGGCCCCTTCACCTCCTTTGAGATCTTCCGGATCAGTGTCTCCGCTGTCTCCCCTTCTTTTGCAAGGAGCGTGGGATTGGTTGTCACCCCATCGACCAGGCCGAGCGCCTTGGCCTTCCTGATCTCATCCAGATTCGCCGTATCAATAAAAATTTTCACGCTGAATCCTCCCCTCTCCCCCTCACCCTTCCCCTCTCCCCTCTGGGGAGAGGGAGGGGGTGAGCGGTTTTCTCAATTTTCAATCTTCTATCCGCAATCCACATTCCGCAATCCGCAATTAACTGATTTCCCATTCTCTTACCAGGTCGTGGATGGCTCTGGTCTGACGGAGGAGCCATTCCATCTCATGGAGAGGAATCATGCTCGATGCATCGCAGAGCGCTTCACCCGGCCTGGGATGGGTCTCAAGAAAGAGGCCATTGCAACCCACAGCCATCGCTGCCCGGGAGAGATGGGGAACATACTGAGGACTTCCTCCCCTTGGGTCTTCACTCGGAATCCCGTAATTTCTTACCACATGTGTGGCGTCGAAGATGACCGGACAGCCAATCCCCTGCATGATGGGAATGGAACAGAAGTCCGAAATCAATTTGTTATATCCGAAACAGGTGCCCCGCTCCGTGAGAAGGACCTGCCTGTTTCCGGTGCTGTGGATCTTCTTGACTGCGCCGGCCATATTTTCCGGCGCAACAAATTGCCCTTTCTTGATGTTGACCACCCTTCCTGTCTCTCCCGCCTTGAGAAGAAGGCTTGTCTGCTGGCAGAGAAAAGCGGGAATTTGAATCACATCCAGGACCTCCTTCGCCTGATCCACATCTTCCACCCGGTGCACATCGGAGAGGACAGGAAGGCCCGTCTTCTCCTTTACCTTTGCAAGTATTTTCAATCCCTCCTTAAGCCCCGGGCCTTGATAAGACTTCTCGGAACCCCGGTTATCCTTTTCATAAGAGGCCTTGAAGATCAGGGGAATCCTCATCTCCTTGCAGAGTTCCTTTAACTGTTTTGCAATCTCCATGACGATGGCTTCCCCTTCAATGACACAGGGACCTGCGATCAGCGCCATGGGATTTCCTTTTCCGATCCGAATGTCACCCACTTTGACTTCGTTCATTGACGACTCCTTTGTCGCCCCCAATAAATGAGGGCGCTACAGATTAAAATTCAAAAGAACGTAGCGTCGCCATTTATTGCCGACGTTTTTATCTGCATTAAATCAAACCGATTTCGCAAAATTCTCCAGAATCTTCAGTCCTTTTTGCTGGCTCTTCTCCGGATGGAACTGGGTAGCGAAGATGTTCTCCTTCCAGAGGCTTGAAACAAAGGGAATCCCGTAGCGTGTGACCGTCGAAGTCCATTGTCCTTCCTCCGGAACCACATAATAGGAGTGGACAAAATAGAAGAAGTCTCCGCTCTCTAACCCTTGAAGCGGGGGAGCCTCCCTCTCCTTTTCAATCGTATTCCACCCCATATGGGGAACCTTATGCTCCGGATCGGGCCGAAACTTCACCACCCTTCCCCGGATGAGGTCGAGCCCTCTTTTGTGTCCGAACTCCTCGCTCTCTGAAAGTAGAATCTGAAGGCCGAGACAGATGCCGAGATAAGGTTTTCCTTTCTCAATAGACTGAAGGATGGGTTCGATCAATCCATATTTCTCCAGGTTCTCCATGCAGTCCTTAAAAGCGCCCACTCCTGGAAGAACGATCGCTGAAGCTCCGGAAATCTCTCTCCGGCTCCTAGTCAGCCTCGCTTCGAAACCGACCTGTTCGAACCCCTTCTGAACACTTCTGAGATTTCCCATTCCATAGTCGATGATGACGATCTTTGGATTCATCGCTTTTCTGATTGTGGATTTCAGATTGCGGAATGTGGAATTAATTCCGAAATCCGCATTCCGAATTCCGAATTACAAGATGCCTTTCGTTGACGGGACTTCAGTTGCGCCCTCATCGAGCGAGACGGCCTCCCTCAGCGCCCTTCCCAGTCCTTTGAAAACAGCCTCCACCATATGATGGCTGTTCTTTCCATAAAGGAGGTTGATATGAAGGGTGATTCTCCCATGATTGCAGAAGGCCTTGAGAAACTCTTCCACCAGTTCGAGGTCAAAGGTTCCGATCTTCGATCTCTTCAGCTTCATGTGGTAGACGAGGCACGGCCTCATCGAAAGGTCTAAGGCCACAGAGGCTAATGTCTCATCCATGGGGACCATCGCCATTCCATATCGTTCAATCCCCTTGGCTTCTCCCAGAGCCTTCTTCAACCCATCCCCGAGGCAGATGCCCACATCTTCCACCGTATGGTGCGCATCCACACCGATGTCCCCTTTTGCCCGGATAGATAGATCAACCCGGCTATGATAAGAGAAAAGGCTGAGCATGTGATCGAAGAAGGGGATTCCTGTCTGGATCGAATGTTTTCCGGATCCGTCGAGATCCATCTTTAAGAAGACCTCTGTCTCTTTCGTCCTCCTCTTAACCTCTGCCTTCCGATGTTTTTTCATCTTCGCTCCTTATCTTCCCAACCTCATCTGAACCGACCGGTAGTGGCCTTCCAGTCCTTCCCATTTCGTAAATCTTCTCACATCTCCTTCGAATCGACTCAAAGCCTTCCGGCTAAATTGGATCCGATGAATCCTTTTGACAAAGTCCTCCACACCCAGGGCCGATGAGAATCTGGCGGTTCCCGCGGTTGGAAGGATGTGATTGGGTCCTGCCATATAATCCCCGATGGCCCCAGGAGTGTAAGGACCAAGAAAGACGGCTCCCGCATGTTTCACCGACTTTACCAGGGACAGGGGATTCTGCACGCTCAGTTCCAGGTGTTCGGGTGCGATTCGGTTCGCCAGTTCGATGGCCTGATCGAGGTCCCTGACGATCAGGATAGCGCCTCTCTGGCGGAGGCTTTTCCGGGAGATCTTCTCCCTTTTCAGGGTTAAGAGCTGTTTCTGTACCTCCTCTTCCACCTTTCTTGCAAAGACTTCGGAGGGAGTGATCAGGATGGAGAGCGCCATCTCGTCATGTTCCGCCTGGGAGATCAGGTCCGCTGCTACAAAGGCTGGAGAAGTCTTCCCGTCGGAGATGATGACAATTTCGCTCGGTCCGGCCACCATATCCAGATCGACAGCGCCATAGACAAGCCGCTTGGCAATGGCCACATAACGATTTCCAGGCCCCACGATTTTATCCACCTTTGGTATCGATCGGGTCCCATAGGCCAAGGCCCCGATCGCCTGAACCCCTCCTATGCGAAAGATACGGTCAACTCCGGCCAGATCTGCGGCAACGAGAACCGCAGGGCTGATTCCCTCCGGGGGAGGAGGTGTCGTGATGATGATCTCTTCCACGCCAGCCACTTTTGCAGGGATGCCGGCCATCAGAACGGTGGAAGGGTAGGACGCCTTTCCTCCCGGGACATAGATCCCCACCCTCTCCAGAGGTTTCACAACCTGTTCGATCCTGATCCCTTCCTCGACCCATTTGACCATCCTTCTCTTTTTCGCAAGCTGGTGAAACCTCCGGATGCGATGGGCGGCCTTTTCCAGGGTCCCTAAAAAATCGCGGGGGATTCTCTTACGGGCCTCACTCACTTCCCTCTTCTTCACCTCGATTTGAGAAAGGGTGAGCCGAACATTGTCAAAGCGTTGCGTGTAGCGAAGAAGGGCCTCATCTCCATTCTTCTTCACATCCCTCAGAATGGACCGGACTTCCCCCTCGAGGCGGGGTGGATCCTCGACAATCCTTCTCTCTGCCTCCGAAAGGTAACGATCAAACCCTTTTTCTCCGCTCCGAAGAAACCTCATTAAAAATCCTCTTTGAATTTTTTTCTTAATCCGCACTCCGCAATCTGAAATCCGAAATCTCAGTCCCCCTCTTTAATCCTTTTGATATTGGCTCCAAGTCCGGCCAATTTTTTGTCCAGCCCCTCATACCCCCGATCCAGGTGATAGACCCTGGAGATCTCTGTCACGCCCTCGGCGGCCAAGCCGGCGACGATGAGGGAGGCGCTGGCCCTCAGGTCGGTTGCCATGACCTGCGCTCCGCTCAAGCCCTCCACGCCCTGGATAATCGCCGTGTTTCCCTGGATCCGGATATCAGCCCCCATTCTCTCAAGTTCGTTCACATGGATGAAACGGTTTTCAAAGATCGTTTCAAAGATGATGCTCAACCCCCTGGAGAGGGACATCAGGGTCATGAACTGGGCCTGCATGTCTGTGGGGAATCCGGGATAGGGTTGTGTCTTTACATCGACGCTCCGGATCCTGCGGCTTCCTATCACCCTTACCCCTTCTCCTTCGGGATCGATTTCCATTCCCGTCTCTCGCAATTTATGAATGACCGCTTCCATATTGTGGAAGGGACACCGATGGAGTTTGATGTTCCCCCGTGTTAATCCGGCAGCCACCATCAGGGTTCCTGCCTCGATCCGGTCAGGGATGATCGTATGCTCTGCGGCATGAAGCGATTCCACGCCTTCGATCTCTATGAGACTCGTTCCCGCTCCCTCGATCCTCGCTCCCATCTTTTTCAGGAGACCGGCTAAGTCAACCACTTCCGGCTCCATGGCGGCGTTCTGTATAACGGTCTTCCCCCTGGCCAGCGTGGCGGCCATCATCAGGTTCTCCGTTCCGGTCACCGTGGTTGTGTCGAATGAGATGTGGGCCCCTTTTAACCGGTCCGCCTTTGCCTCGACATACCCGCTGCGGAGTTCGATCTTTGCTCCCATGGCTTCAAGGCCCATGAGGTGGAGGTTGATGGGCCTTGCGCCGATGGCGCACCCTCCGGGAAGGGAGACCTTCGCCTTTCTCATTCGAGCCACCAGGGGGCCCAGGACAAGAATGGAAGCCCTCATCGTCTTGACCAGATCGTAAGGGGCCTCATTGTTTGAGACCTCTGTGGCATCGATCCGGTAGACCCCGTCTTTCCCCTGGACCTTCACCCCGAGATTCTTAAGGACCTTTGCAATGGTCAGGATATCCCTCAGTGTAGGGACATTATGGAAAAGGCTCTCTCCCTCTGTGAGGAGGGAAGCGGCAAAGATGGGAAGAGAGGCATTCTTTGAACCGCTCACCTCCACTTCACCAATCAACCTCTCCCCGCCCTGAATGACGATTTTATCCATCTATCGCTCCGCTTTTGGAAGGTGGAAAGTCGTGAGTAGAAGGTCGTTTATTTTTTTTCCACTCTCCACTTTCCACTGTCAACTTTCTGTGCTTTGATGACTCTCGCAATCCCTGAAAGATCTTTTATACGCTCGGGTTTTTGAAAATGTCCTCCGGCCTCGATCATCTCAGAAACACTGCCAGCCTGATTGCTCCCCACTTCCAGGAGAAGCCATCCTTCCTTCTTCAGATAAGAAGGAGCTTGAGACATCAACTTCCGATAGAATTCCAGGCCGTCCTTGCCTCCATTCAGGGCGATGGCTGGTTCATGATCTTTGATCTCCCTGGCCAGGCCCCCTATTTCCAAACCGGAGATGTAGGGAGGATTCGAGAGGATCAGGTCAAAGGTCTTTCCCGGATGGAATGGGTTAAGGAGATCGCCCCCCACGAACCGGATCTTATCGGAAACACCTGCCTGTCTCGCATTCTCCCTGGCCACGATGAGCGCATCTCCTGAGAGGTCAGAGGCTACCAAAAATATATTTCTCACCTCCCTTGCCAGTGAGACGGCGATGGCTCCGCTTCCCGTCCCCAATTCTAAAACAGAGGGAATTTTTTTGGAAGATATTTTTATGAGGATCGAAAGGCTCTCTTCCACCAGAAGTTCTGTCTCCGGTCTTGGAATGAAGACGCGGGGATCCACCTTCAAGTCGATGGACCAGAACTCCTGATGGCCCAAAATATATTGAAGGGGTTCTCCGGAGACTCTTCGCTGGATCAGACCCTCAAAGGTTTTCATCTCCTCCGGCTCTATCTTTCCATGGAGACGGATGTAGAGGCCCTCTCTGCTGAGACGCATCGAGCGGGCCAGCAGAAGCTCTCCATTGAGCCGGGAATGGTCGATCCCGTGGTCTCTTAAATAACCGGTCGCCCGATTCAGCGCTTCCAGGACAGTCATTTCTCTTGACCCCTTTTAAAAATTATCCTTTGAGCGCTTCTGTCTGATAGTGAGTGGTCAGGGTATGGATGATCTCATCGATCTCGCCGTCTAATACCTCGCTTAACCGGTAGAGGGTTAAACCGATCCGGTGGTCCGTTACCCTTCCCTGTGGAAAGTTATAGGTCCGGATACGCTCGCTTCGTTCCCCGGTTCCCACCTGATTCTTTCTCTGGGCCGAGATCTCTTTCTCCTTCTCCTGCCTCGCATTGTCCAGCAATCTCGCTCTCAGAATCTTAAGGGCCTTTGCCTTATTCTTATGCTGAGACTTCTCATCCTGGCAGGTGACCACCATATTGGTGGGAAGATGGGTGATCCGGACAGCGGAGTCCGTGGTATTGACGCTCTGACCACCCGGGCCCGAAGACCGGAAGATGTCGATCCGGAGGTCGTTCGGATCGATTTGAACCTCCACATCCTCTGCCTCCGGAAGGATCGCCACGGTCACGGTGGAGGTATGGATCCTCCCCTGGGACTCTGTGACCGGAACCCTCTGAACACGGTGGACACCGCTCTCATACTTCAGCCGGCTGTAGACCCCTTTGCCTTCGATCAGGGCAATCACCTCTTTGAATCCGCCCACACCCGTGAAACTCCGGCTCATGATCTCCACGCGCCAGCGGTTCTTCTCCGCATATTTTGCGTACATCCGGAAAAGGTCGGAAGCAAAGAGCCCTGCCTCATCTCCTCCGGTTCCTGCCCGGATCTCAAGGAGGATGTTCTTCTCATCGTTAGGGTCTTTTGGAAGGAGGGCTACTCGAAGATCCTCTTCCATCCTCTCCTTCTCTCCCGTGAGCCGGTGGAGATCCTCTTTGATCATTCCCGTCATCTCCTCATCTTCATCACCGGCAAGGAGCTGGCGGTTCTCCTGGATATCCTCTTCCAGTTTCTTCAGTTTCCGGTAAAGGTCGACCACCTTTCCCAGTTCGGAATACTCCTTGGCCAACTTCTGAAGCTCCATCTGATTATTGATCACCTCAGTCTGACTCAGAAGGTGGGAGATCGTCTCATATCGACGTTCAACCTCTATTAATCTTTCAAACATCTCTTTCCCCTTAATAGGTTTAGGGTCAGGGCTTAATGATTTTAACCTCAACCTTAACCTAAACCTTTATCCTGATATTTAACTTTTTATCTCTGTCTCTCCAATTCCAGCACTTCCTGAAGGGCGCGCAGGGCCACCTCAATCTGGGGCTCGGTTGGCTCCCGGGCGGTGAGTCTCTGGAGCCAGAGTCCGGGCTGGATGATAAACCGGATTCCTCTCCGGTTCCGCTTTCGATCGGCAAACCGGATAATCTCATAGGAGAGCCCGGCAATGAAAGGGATGAAGACCACACGCGAAGCCACCTTATATCCGAACGGAAGGTGGTGAGGGATAAGGGCAAAAACCAGGATGCTCACCACCATGACGATGAGGAGAAAGTTCGTTCCGCACCGGGGATGGAGATAACCGAACTCTTTTACCCGTTCGATGTTCAAGGGCTCACCCGCCTCAAAGGCAAAGATCGACTTATGTTCTGCGCCATGATATTGGAAGACCCGCTCAATCTCCTTTAAAAAGGAGATGGCCCGGATATAGGCGAGAAAGATCGCCATTCTGATGAGGCCGTCCATGAGATTGAAGAGGAGTCCGCTCGTTGAAAGGATCGGAAAGACCCATCTCAACCCCTTCGTTAAGAAGAGAGGGACGAGAAAGAAGAGAAAGATGCCAAAAGAGAGGGCCATGGCAAAGGTGAGGCTCATCGCCCAGGAGCTGATCTCTTTCTGGCCTTCCCCTTCGGGGAGGGCCTGGTTGGCAGAGAAATGGAGCGCCCGGATCCCCAGCGTGAGGGCTGAGATCAAAGCGATAACACCCCTCGCCAGAGGGAGCTTGAATAAAAAACTCTTCTCCGAGAAAAAATTTAATCCCTCCTTTTTCACCACAATTTCTCCACCGGGTTTTCGAACGGCAATGGCCATAGCGTGGGGAGACCTCATCATCACCCCTTCGATCACAGCCTGTCCGCCGACACGGATCGGCCCTTCCTCCTTTTTGGGGATAATACAACTCCATGGGAAACGCCCTTTCTCAGGGCTCCTTCTCCCTAAAGACATCTTTATCCTCCGGACAAACTAATGCTGAATGGCCGCTTCGAAAAAAGGGGAGGCGGGGACGGGTTGTGGGCTCCCCGGAGTCTGAAAAGACTGGAGACCCGAGGAGCTTCTTAAAAAAGGAAATAGAGAATGGGGTGAGGTAAAATTATTCTTTCTTTTCAATCGTCTCTCCGTATTTCTTCCTAAACCGTTCGATCCTGCCTGCAGCGTCCACAAATTTCTGTTTGCCGGTGTAGAAGGGGTGGCAATTCGAACAGATTTCCACACGGATCTCCTTTTGGGCGCTCTGCGTCTCGATGGTCGCTCCACAGGCGCATTTGATCACCGTATCAAAAACCTTGGGATGGATATCTTTTTTCATCTCTATGACCTCCAAATCTATTTAGAGTCTGCCCATAAACTAACAGTTTCAAAAAAGGTCGTCATTCCGGCCCCGATTTTCATCGGGATAAACTCCAGCCGGAATCCAGGGTTCCCGGTGAAAACCGGGACCCAGTCTTTGAGATGGTTCCCGACTTTCGTCGGGACTGGATGCCCCCGTATCAAGTACGGGGCAGGCTCCTCAAGTCCGGCATGACGGAATAACGAACTTTATAAACAGACACTATTTAACTGATTTTGTGAAGATTTTCAACTCCTTCGGTGAGGGTGAGAGTGATTGTGTTTATTGATTCATCGAATCGAGGAAGTCCCGGTTGCTCTTGGTGGCGCGCATCTTCTCGAGAAGAAATTCCATACTGTCCACTGAGTTCATCGGCTGGAGCACCTTTCTCAAAAGCCAGATGCGGTTCAGGTCATTGGGGGCCAGAAGGAGCTCCTCTTTCCGTGTGCCGGATCGCTGGATATCAACCGAGGGAAAGACCCTGCGGTCCACCAGTCGCCGGTCCAGGTTGATCTCCATATTTCCCGTACCTTTGAACTCCTCGAAGATCACCTCGTCCATCCGGCTTCCCGTATCGATGAGGGCTGTGCCGATGATGGTGAGGCTTCCACCTTCTTCAATATTTCTCGCCGCACCGAAAAATCGTTTGGGTTTCTGGAGGGCATTGGCATCGACCCCGCCGGAGAGAATCTTCCCGCTGGGTGGGACGACCGTATTGTAAGCCCTGGCCAGACGGGTGATGCTGTCCAGAAGGATCACCACATCCTTCTGATGCTCCACCAATCTCTTCGCCTTCTCGATCACCATCTCCGCCACCTGCACGTGGCGCTGGGCCGGCTCGTCAAAGGTGGAGCTGATCACTTCGGCATCGACCGAGCGTTCCATATCGGTCACCTCCTCGGGCCGTTCATCGATGAGGAGAACGATGAGGGTGATCTCCTTATGATTCTTCGTGATGCTGTGGGCGATCGCCTGGAGAAGCATCGTCTTGCCTGTCCGTGGAGCGGCAACGATGAGGCCCCGCTGCCCTTTTCCGATGGGGGTAAGCAGATCCATCACCCGGGCAGAGTAGTTGTCTCTGTCTCCGTCCATCTCCAGGGAGATCTTTTCCTGAGGATAAAGGGGTCTCAGGTTGTCGAAAAGGATCTTGTCCCGCGCCACCTCCGGATCTTCATAATTGACCATCTCCACCTTCAGCATGGCAAAATATCTTTCCGTATCCTTGGGGGGACGGATCTGACCTGAGACGGTGTCGCCTGTCCGCAGGTTAAATCGCCGGATTTGCGAAGGCGAGATGTAGATGTCATCCGGTCCGGGTAAATAATTATAATCAGGAGCCCTCAGGAACCCGAAGCCGTCGGGCAGGATTTCCAGCACCCCTTCTCCGAAGATCAGGCCGTTTTTCTCCGTTTGGGCCTGAAGAATGGCAAAGATGAGGTCCTGCTTCCTCATCCCGGTTGCCCCTTCGACATTGAGTTCTCTTGCGATCTTTGTCAGTTCATTGATCTTCTTCTTCTTCAAATCCTTGATGTTCATAGTCCTTCTTTTTATCCTCCTCTTTTACCCCGTTAGAAATAATGGACCGCTGCTCCCTCCGGGCCGGCGGCTGCAACGGGGTTAGGTTTTAGAATAATTCCGCCTGCCTGCCGGTAGGCAGGGCGGGGTTTAATAACCCGCTGGAATTTCTAACGGGGTTTACTTATCGGTCGGTCTCCTTCTCTTCTGAAGGACGATCCTCTTCAATTCTTGAAATACCTCCCTGGCTTTTCTCCGGGTCTCCTCGATCGACCCCTTATTGGGAATGACGAAATCCGCCGCCTTCACCTTCTCCTTAAGCGGCATCTGGGAGGAGAGGATTCTTCGCGTCTCCTCCTTGCTCACGCCCGCCCTCTTCCTCAGCCTCTCTATCTGCTGCTTCTCTGTGGAAGTGATGACCACAACCCTTTCCACCTCCCGGTGAAACCCTGTCTCCACCAGCAGGGGGACATCGAAGATGACAATGGCGTCAGGGTTTTTCCGTCCGAACTCCCTTGCCCTCTTCCCCATCTCTTTCTTGATCCGGGGATGAAGGATCTTGTTCAACAATCTTCTCTGTCTGGAATCGGAAAAGGCCCGTTCAGCCAATCTCTTTCGGTCGATGGTCCCGTCCTCTTCAAGGATCCCCTTTCCGAAGGCCCGGGTGATTGCCTTCCAGGCTGGGGAGCGGACCTGAACCAGCTCCCTGGCGATCTGGTCTGCATCGATGATGTAGGCCCCTTCCCTTTCAAATATCCTGGAGACCGTTGTCTTGCCGCCGGCCACACCTCCCGTCACTCCAACGATGAGCATCCCTCTCCCTTTAAAAATTTAGTTTAGGTTTACCCCGTTAGAAAGTAGAAGACTTTCTAACGGGGTAAAGGTGAAGGCCCAGAAATTGATCATGATAGCCCCCCTCTTAACCTCAACTTAACCTTTCGAATTAAATGTCGAGACGCTGGACGAAAAGGGCGTTCTCTTCGATGAAGTGGCGGCGCTGTTCGACTTCATCGCCCATTAAGATGCTGAAGGTTTCGTCTGCCTCGATGGCGTCTTCCACCCTCACCTTGAGAAGGGTTCGCTTCTCCGGATTCATCGTCGTCTCCCAGAGCTGTCCGGGATTCATCTCTCCCAAACCTTTATACCTCTGAATGGAGAGCCCTTCCCTTCCCAGATGGCTCACCGATTCAAGGAGATCTTCCGTCTTCTCGACCATCACCTGCTTTCCCTTCTCCAACAGGATATAGGGAGGGGGCGCGATCTCCTGAATCTCCTGATAAACCTGAAAGAGGTTTCGGTATTCAACCGATGCGATGAGATCCCATTGGACCCGGCATCGAAGGCTTTTTCCCCCGTTGGATTCCTGAATCTCAAAGCCATAGAGGTTATGCTCCTCATCCCGGTAGAGATCGAAGACTTCAAATCCGATCTTGCTCAGACGCTTCTGGAGATCGGTGATCTTCCCCTTCTCCTCAAAGGTCGCTTTGCTCCGGACCTCCTGTTCGAGGAGGACATTGAGAAGGGACCGCGGGGTCCCCTTCTTCTGGAGCCTTTGGGTCAGATCGTGAAGGAGATAGATCTTCTCCAGCAATGAGGCGAGCCTCTTTTCGGGCAGCTTCTTCTTTGTCTTCTCCACGGTTACTTCGCTTTTTGCGATGGCCCGGTTCATCAGATACCGGTTGAACTCCTCCTCGTTCTTGATATAGATCTCCCCCTTTCCCTCCGTCACCTTGAAGAGGGGGGGCTGGGCAATATAGAGATACCCCTTCTCAATCATCTCAGGCATCTGGCGATAGAAAAAGGTGAGGAGCAGGGTTCGGATATGCGACCCATCCACATCGGCATCGCTCATGATGATGATGCGGTGGTAACGAAGCCGGTGGATATCATAGTCCTCCTTCCCTATTCCCGCGCCCAGGGCGGAGATGAGAATCCGGATCTCTTCATTGGCCAGCATCTTATCGAACCGTGCCTTCTCCACATTGAGGATCTTTCCTTTGATGGGAAGGATGGCCTGATTCGTTCGATCCCGTCCCTGTTTGGCGGACCCGCCTGCGGAATCTCCTTCCACAATGAAGATTTCGCTTCGTTGGGGATCCTTCTCCTGGCAGTCCGCCAGCTTTCCGGGGAGGGAATCCGTCTCCAGGGCGCCCTTTCGCCGGCTCAACTCACGCGCCCTTCGCGCCGCCTCCCTTGCCCTGGCCGAATCAATCACCTTGGTGATGATCTTCTTGGCCATGGAAGGATTCTCTTCGAAAAAACTCCCCAGCTTCTCGTTCACCAGGGCCTCCACCAATCCTTTCACTTCGCTATTGCCCAGCTTGGTCTTGGTCTGGCCCTCGAACTGAGGCTGCGGAATCTTGACACTGATCACCCCGGCCAATCCCTCGCGCGCATCATCGCCGGTGATATTCTCTTTGGCGCCCTTCAGCAAATTCGCATTGGTCGCATACTGGTTGATCGTCCGCGTCAGAGCGGTCTTGAAACCTACGAGATGGGTCCCCCCCTCATGGGTGTTTATATTATTGGCGAAGGAGAAGAGGTTCTCCGCATATCCATCGTTATACTGAAAGGCGATCTCCGCTTCGATCCCGTTCTTCACGCCCTGGATATAGACGGGCTTCGAGTGGATGCAGTTCTTATTCTTATTCAGATATTCAATGAAGGAGAGGATCCCCCCCTTATAAAAGAAGTCATGTCGCTTCCCGGATCGCTCATCCTCGATGCTGATGGATAACCCCTTATTTAAAAAGGCCAGCTCTCTCAGCCTTTGTGAAAGGAGATCGAAGCTGAACTGAAGCGTTTCAAAAATTTCACTGTCGGCCTTAAATCGGACCTGCGTTCCCGTTTGTTTGGTCTTGCCGGTGATTTCGAGCTTCGTCTTTACCTCTCCCCTCTCATAGACCTGATGGTAGACTTTTCCATCCCTCCGGATCTCAAGCTCGATATATTCCGAAAGGGCATTGACCACGGAAAGGCCTACCCCATGAAGGCCTCCGGAGATTTTGTAGCTCCGATTGTCAAACTTCCCTCCGGAGTGGAGTTTGGTCATGACCACTTCCACGGCCGGCCGGTTCTCCTTCTCGTGGAGATCGACCGGAATGCCGCGCCCGTTATCCCTGACCGTGACGCTTTGATCCATATGGATGATGACTTCGATCTTATCGCAGTGACCGGCGAGGGCTTCGTCGATGCTGTTGTCCACCAGCTCATGGACGAGATGGTGAAGGCCTTCCACGCTGGTATTGCCGATATACATGGCGGGCCTTTTACGAACCGCCGAGAGCCCCTCTAAGACCTTGATCTGTTCTGCCGTATATTGTTCAGGCGTCTCCTTCATTCATTCTCCTTCAGTGAATTAAAATTTATTTGTCGCCGGTTGCCCGTATTATTAAGGGTCTCATCATTGTCACGATATCCCTTCATAAATCCCTCCTGACCTCCCTTTGCCAAAGGGAGGAATTACCCCTCTTTGGCCGCCGGCCCATAGGGCCTCTGGCCCGTAGGGAAAAGAGGGGCGACCTGCCTGCGCGAAGCCGCTTCGGCGAAGGCAGGGGGGAGATTTTAATGACGATGTCAATTCAATTGACCACGGACTACTGACCAATATTTTATATCCTCATCGGCATAATGATGCAGAGCTGGTGGGATGAGGCCGGAGGGCTATGCGGCCGGATGATCCCAGGGCTTCCCTCATCTTTTAACTCTATGAGAATCTCTTCAGTGTCAAATGACTGGAGAGCCTCGATCAGATATCTTGCGTTGAAACCGATCTCGATGGGAGGCCCTTCATATTGAATATCTATATCCTCCTTGGCATCTCCGAAATCCTGATGGTAGGAAGAGAGTTCCATGGAATTTTTCTTTAAGGAGAGCTTGACCCCCTCCGCCCTTTCGCTCGCCATGGTGGAGACCCTTCTCAGAGATCCATAAATCATCTCTTTCCCCATCTTTAACTTCTTATCATTATTTTTGGGAATCACCTGGTCATATTCGGGAAATTCGCCTTCGATCAAACGGATGACCATTAAAGACTTTCCCATTTTAAAGAAGGCATGGGTGTTGTCGAAATAGACCCCCATTTCCCCCTCCCCTTCCTTGTCTCCCACGATCTTCTTGATCTCCAGAATCCCTTTTTTAGGGACGATGATCCCTTTCTCAACACCCCGGATGACCTGCCCTTCTCTATCTACAAGAGAGAGGCGGTGTCCGTCCGTAGCCACCATTCGAAGAGACTCTTTTCCTTCCGCTTTCTGCTGGGTAAAAAGGATTCCATTGAGATGATATCGTGAATCCTCGTTGGAGGCGGCAAAGACCGTCCTTTCAATCATTTCCCTGATCATACGGGTTGAGACGACTGAGAAAGAATTTTCCTGCCAAACAGGCAGAGAGGGAAATTCTTCCGGATCCAGGCCGGCAATATTAAAAACGGACTTCCCACACTTGAGATGGATCCAGTGATTCTCTTTTTTATGAATCTGGATGGTCTGTTCAGGCAGTTCCCTGACGATTTCATATAATTTTTTTGAGGAGATGGAGGCCTTCCCCTCTTCGTGAACCGTTGCGCTCAACTCCTCCTGAATGCCGGTTTCCAGATCGGTTCCGGTAAGAAAGAGTGAATTCTTTTTCCATTCCATATAAATATGAGAAAGGATGGGAAGAGTCGTTTTTCTGCCTGCAATGCCCTGCATTAAACTTAATCCTTTTAGAAGTTCTTTTTTCTCGATTTCAATATGTATCATCTTCCCCTCCTATAGATTATTATATAATATACTTATTTATATCATCATCCTCATCTATTCCTGTGGAAATGAAGAAAAGAGATGTAAATTATAAAAAGAATAGATTATTTGATGTGGAATTTTATGTGAAGAATAAAAAGAAATTTATAAAAGATAAAATATTTTTCTTCTTTTCCTCCTTTTTATACAATCTTTCAACTCGATTTATGACTTAATTCGACCCTGTAGATTTTCAATCATCTCTTTAAAAGAAGGATCATTCGCCATCTTCTCTCCTACCTTTTTAATCGAATGGAGGACAGTGGAATGATCTTTCCCTCCAAATTTTTCTCCTATTTCAATGAGCGATGAACCCGTCAATTTTCGAGAGAGATAGATGGCGATCTGACGGGGAACCACAAACCCCTTATTCTTCCGTTTCACCTTAAAATCTGAAATCTTAATATTAAAATAGTTGGCCACCACTTTCTGGACGGCATCGATGGAGATCAACTCGTCTTTTTGTTTGATAATATTCTTCAAAACCTCCTTGGCGGTATTCAGGTCAATGGCTGTCTTCGAGAGAGAGGCAAAGGCGCCGATGCGGATCAGACATCCCTCCAGCATCCTGATGTTGGAATCGATTTGAGAGGCCAGAAAAAAGGCCACGTCGTTGGGAAGGCGAATATTTTCATTCTCTGCCTTCTTTCTGAGAATCGCCACTTTTGTCTCGATATCCGGCGGCTGAATATCTGCGATCAACCCCCACTCAAACCGGGACCGGAGACGCTCTTCGAAATTGGGAATGTCTTTGGGGAATTTATCGCTCGTGACGACGATCTGTTTTCTCGCCTCATAAAGGGAGTTGAACGTGTAGAAAAATTCAGCCTGGGTTCTCTCTTTTCCGGCGATGAACTGAATGTCGTCGATCAACAGAATGTCCATCCGTCGATACTTATTTCTGAACTCCTCCATCTTCTCAAAACGGATCGAATTAATCATCTCGTTGGTAAATTCCTCTGCCGAGGTATAGCAGATCTTCTTCACATCGGGAATGATGCGATGCTGGAAGAGATGGTTGCCGATGGCATGGAGGAGATGGGTCTTTCCCAAACCCACGCCTCCGTAAATGAAGAGAGGATTGTAATTCTTGGCAGGCGCATTGGCGACCGCCACGCAGGCGGCGCTGGCAAACTGATTGCTCGCCCCCACCACAAAATTCTCAAAGGTATATTTCGGATTGAATGGAGGCTTGAGGGTATGAAGCGCCTGCTGGACATGGTTTTCCTGAGAAGAAGGCGTGGAGCCCTTCCCCTCTCCCCCGCGGGGCGCGGAGTCATTTTTAATTTTGAATTGTAAATGAAAGGACTTCTGGGTCAGATACGAGAAGACCTCTTTGATATGGCTCAAATAATGTTCATTGATCCACTCCCGGAAGAAACGATTCGGCACTTCCATCTCAACCTTTTCGCCATCGATCGAGAGGAATTGAATGGGCTTGATCCAGATATCGAAATTCTGCGGGCCGATCCTCTCCTTTAGAGAATCGGTCACCTTAGACCACAGGTCTTCCATGGACTCGATCCTGAACGCAACAGATATGACAAGGAGATAATTTATGGAATGGACAGACCAGACCAAAAAAGAAAAACATATTCATTTTTAATAGGTTATCAAACTCTTTTCACAATGTTTCCACAATTGTGGATAAATGAAATTAAAAGAGATTGAGGGGAAATGATTTGAGGATTAAACTGTTTTTGTCAATCAACTATAAACATAACCCCATTTTAAAAAAAATTCAAGTGTTTTTTTTGACCGAAGGTAACCCCCTCGGTTAATGAGTCACTTACTCCTTCTCAGCCAGCTTGGCCACAGCCACAACCCGTTCCCCTTCTTCGAGGGTGATCAGCCTCACGCCCTGGGTGCTTCTTCCCTGGACGGGGATATCGGCGGCTCTCAAACGGATGATCTTTCCCTTATTGGAGATGATCATCAATTCGTCCTCGTCCGTGATGGACTTCACGCCCACCACATCTCCTGTCTTCTTCGTCCTCTTCACGGTAAAGATGCCTGATCCCCCCCTCTTCTGGATTCGGTATTCCGAGGCCTGCGACCTCTTCCCGTAGCCGTGTTCGGCGACCGTCAACAGGGGGGTGTGTGGAAGGACGACCTCCATGCCCACGACCTCATCCCCCTTGGAGAGACGGACCCCCCTGATGCCCCGTGCTGTTCGACCCATCTCCCTGATCTGATTTTCAGGGAAATGGATGGCCTTCCCCATCTTCGTCCCGATGAAGAGGAAACGCTCGCCGTCGGTCAATTTGGTCGAAATGAGTTCATCCCCTTCATCGAGGCCGAGAGCGATGATCCCTCCTGCCCTGGGATTGCTGTAGGCCTCGAGCGCGGTTTTCTTGATCGTCCCCTTTTTCGTGATGAAGATGATGAACTTCCCCGGTGAAAAATCTTTGAGGGAGAGAATGGCGGTCACCTTCTCCTCAGGACCGAGATTGAGGAGGTTGATGATGGCTTTTCCCCGGGTGATGCGTCCGGCCTGCGGGACCTCGTGGACCTTCTTCCAGTAGATCTTTCCGGCATCGGTGAAGAAGAGAAGGTAGTCATGGGTGGATGCGATGAAGAGGTCTTCGACAAAATCCTCCTCTTTGACATTGATCCCCATCTTCCCTTTTCCACCGCGATGCTGGCTCCGGTAGAGACTGATGGGGTTTCTCTTGATGTACCCCGTATGGGTGATCGTGACGACCATATCCTCTTCAGCGATGAGGTCTTCAATCTTGATCTCCGGAGCGATCTCCACGATTTCGGTATGTCTTTCGTCTCCATAGGCATCCCTGATGGAGATGAGCTCCTCCTTGATCACATTGAGAATCAGCCGCTCACTGGCAAGAATGTCCTTGAGGCGGTTGATCAGTTTGATCGTCTCCTCATACTCTTCGACGATTTTCCGTTGTTCCAGATTGGTGAGGCGCTGGAGCCTCATGTCGAGGATGGCATGGGCCTGCTCTTCGGACAGCTCGAACCGGTCCATCAACCGCTCCTTGGCTTCCTTGGGAGTTTTGGAGGCCTTGATCGTGGCGATGACGGCATCGATCTGGTCGATTGCCTTTTTGAGACCTTCAAGGATATGGGCCCTCGCCTCCGCCTTCTTCAATTCGAAGAGCGACCTCCGGGTCACCACCTCTCTCCGGTGCTGAAGGAAGAGAAAAAGCATCTCTTTGAGAGGAAGGAGCTTTGGCTGATTCTGATGGATGGCCAGGAGGATGATGCCGAAGGAGGTCTGCATCTGGGTATTCTTATAGAGCTGGTTGAGAATGACCTCCGGGACCTCGTTGCGTTTCAGTTCGATGACCACCCTCATGCCTTCGCGGTCCGATTCGTCCCGGACACTGGAGATTCCTTCGATCACCTTCTCCTGGGCCAGTTCCGCGACCCTCTCGATCAGTTTCGCCTTATTCGTTTGATAGGGAAGTTCCGTGATGACGATGCTCTCCTTCTCCCCCTTCCTGTCTCTCTCGATGATGGCCCTGGCCCGGAGCTGGATGATGCCCTTCCCTGTCTCGTAGGCCGCCTTGATGCCATCCCTTCCATAGATGAACCCCCCCGTGGGAAAATCGGGGCCGGGGATGTAGGACATCAACTCCCCGATGGAGATCTCCGGATTGTCGATAAGAGCGATCAGTCCGTTAATCGTTTCGATCAGATTGTGGGGAGGAATGTTGGTGGCCATTCCCACAGCGATTCCCGAAGAGCCGTTGACAATCAGATTGGGGAACTTGGCAGGAAGGACGAGAGGTTCGACAAGGGATTCATCATAGTTTGGAACAAAATCGACGGTCTCCTTGTCGATGTCGGCCAACAGTTCGCCCGCAAGTTTGGACATGCGGATTTCAGTGTACCGCATGGCTGCCGGAGGGTCGCCGTCAACCGAGCCGAAGTTTCCCTGGCCATCGATCAGGGGATAACGGAGCGAGAAGTCCTGCGCCATCCTGACGATGGAATCATAGACAGCCATGTCTCCATGGGGATGATATTTTCCGATCACATCGCCGACGATCCTGGCCGACTTTTTATAAGGCTTGTCCCAGTCGTTACTCAATTCGTTCATCGAGTAGAGGATCCGACGGTGGACGGGCTTGAGACCGTCTCTCACATCCGGAAGGGCCCGGCCGATGATGACGCTCATCGCATAGTCCATATAGGACTTCTTCATCTCATCTTCGATATTGACGGGGATGGCTATCTGATATTCATTCACGGGCGCCTCTGAAATAATGAACGCATTTTATTGAAAAACTTAATATAATTGATGCTCATCTGTCAACAGAATTTCGAGGTGGTCTTGACAATTGAAAAGAAATATGGTTTATTCAAAAAGTTTAATTATTTCAAAAAATAAGACGCTCAAAAAAGAGGGATTCGATGAAGAGAACCTACCAGCCAAGCAATATCAGACGGAAGAGAACCCATGGTTTTCTGGAGAGGATGTCCACCCGGAGTGGCCGGAATGTCCTCAAGCGCAGAAGAGCCAAAGGGAGGAAAAGGCTAACCGTTTAGTGAGAGGGTCGTTCAGGTTCACTAAAAAGGAGAGGATCGCCCTTCCCCAGGATTTCAAAAGGGTAATGAAGTCAGGCAGGAGGCTCACCACAAAGAATTTCATTCTCTTTCTCCGGGAGAACGAGAGAGGATATCATCGATTGGGGATTGTGGCCAAAAAGGAGATCGGCCCGGCGAGCCTCCGTAACAGAATGAAACGGTATCTCCGGGAGTTCTTTCGCCTTCACAAACATCAGGTCAAAGGATCCTTCGATATGATCATCCTTATCAAAAAGGGGATCGTTCTGAATCGATACGGGGAGGCGGAAGAGGAATTAAAACGGGTTTTGATATGAAAGAGAAATTAGTTCATCAGGTTCTAATGGGAGCGGTTACTACGCTGATCCATATTTATAAACACACCCTCTCTCTCTTCTTCGGACCCTGCTGCCGGTTTTTTCCCTCCTGCTCCTCCTATGCCTTAGAGTCGATTGAACGTTTCGGGGTGACCGGGGGAATCAAGCTTTCCATTAAGAGACTCATCAGATGTCATCCATTCACCCCCGGCGGATATGATCCGGTTCCCGAAATCAACAAAAATCTATAGGAAGGAAGATTAGTAAAAACAATGATGGATAAAAGGGCTTTATTAGCGATTTTATTGACATTTTTAGTTATTTTCTTTTGGAGTACCATCCAGTCCAAGTTCTTTCCACAACCCCCTCCAGACCAGCCTAAAAAAGAGGTAAAAAAGGAGGAAGTTATCCCTGCGGAGAAGATAGGGGTTAAGCCCTTAAAAGAAGATAGGACTGTCCATAAGCCCCAAATAGTTATTAAGAAAGAGACTTCTGTCGAAACGAAAAACTACATTGCCATTTTCACCAATGAAGACGCGAGGTTGAATCATTTTAAGCTTAAAAAGTATGAGGACAGAGTGGAAGAATCTTCTTTCACAATCAAACTGACCCAGTTCATTCAGAACCTCCTCGGCGGTAAAGTATCGGAGCCGAAGAAACCGGAACTTCTCGATCTTGTGAATACGAAGGAAGAAGAAGGACTGCCCCTGGGGCTGATCTTTCAGCCCTCCCCTGATAGCGGAGGATGGGAGGTGGATAAGGAGAAACTCCAACTTCTCAAGGAAGGAGAAAAAGGAGAGGTCATCTTTACAAAAACTCTTTATAATAGCCTGAAATTATTAAAGAAATATAAATTTAATTCTGGAAATAATATTCTTGATCTCGAAGTTGAGGTCCAGAACCCTTCCCCGAAGGAGATCACTACCCAATTAGGGCTGGAATGGGTAGGAAGGATGGAGTTGGAGAAGTTTTCCGACGATGGAAATAAGGATTTCGGATTGAAATATGCCTTTTTTAAGAATCAGAAAGTCGAGAGAAGGGACCTCGGCGGAACAAGCGCTTCGGGTTGCACACCGGGCTGTGGGTCAGCCAAGAAGAAGGTCGACCCCTTCGAATTCTCGGATCAGGGCGCTATTGGATGGTATGCCTTTGAGGGAGAGTATTTCACAGCGCTTCTTGTTCCCCCCTCTTCAGAAAAGAGTCTTTTATTTAGTGTTAAAGGGGATGACAGGAATATTATAAAAGCGAACCTGGCTTCCCCTCCCCTCTCCTTGCGACCCGGGGAGGCTGTCCGGAAGGCCTACCAGGTCTATCTTGGGCCAAAAGTAACGGAACCCCTGAAAGAGCTGGGCGTAGGGGCAGAAGGTTTGATCGACTTCGGCTTCTTTACGATTGTTGCAAAACCCCTCCTCTGGTTCCTCAAACTGACAAACACCGTCACGAAAAATTTCGGGATCGACATCATCATCCTCAGCATTTTGATTAAAATCATCTTTCTTCCATTGACACAGATTAGTATGAAATCGATGAAGGAGATGCAGAAGGTCCAGCCGGAGATGAACCGGCTCAAGGAGCAGTTCAAGAATGATAAGGCAAGGGTTCAGCAGGAGCTGATGCTCCTCTACAAGAGGAGGAAGATCAACCCGATGAGCGGTTGCCTCCCCATGGTGATTCAGATCCCGGTCTTCATCGCCCTCTACAATGCCCTCCAGAATTCGATTGAGATGAGGCATGCCCCTTTCATCTTATGGATTATGGATCTCTCCGCAAAAGATCCCATCTATATCACGCCCATCATCATGGGCGCGACCATGGTTCTTCAACAGAAGATGACCCCAACGGCCGCCGATCCGGCCCAGGCCAAGATTTTTATGCTGATGCCGATTATGTTCACTTTTCTCTTTCTCAATTTCCCCTCCGGTCTGGTCTTATACTGGATGGTCACCAATATCTTATCGATTGCGCATCAGTACTACATGAACAAAAAGAGATGAGGTTGACGCATTGAAGGAAGAGGATATTGAGATAGCCAGGCGACTGATGGTGGGACTGCTGGAAAGCATGGGGTTGAAGGCAGAGGTAAAGGCCCTCCTAAAAGGAGAGGATCTCTATTTTGAAATCGCAGGGGATAAGGAAGGGATCCTGATTGGAAAACATGGCCGGACGCTTGAATCCCTTCAATTTCTTTTCAACCGGATGGTCAATAAACAGCTCAAGGAAGGGGTAAGGGTCTACGTCGATGTAAACGGCTATAAAGAAAAGAGGGCAGATTCATTGACGAAGATGGCTGCCCGTCTGGGAGAGAATGTAAAAAGGGCTGAAAAACCTCTTACGATCGGTCCATTCAATTCCCATGACCGTAGAATCATTCATTTGGCTCTAAAGGAAGACCCAAACCTGGAAACGGAAAGCCTTGGGGAAGGGGAGATGAAGAGAATCAGGATACTCCCAAAGAGTCAGACCCACTGAGCCAGATTACCCCAAATTGTCTCAAAAATAAATTCTTTAAATCCATCCAAACCGTCCGGCGCCAAAGTCTGGCTATGGACGGCGGCTTCTCCTTTTGCCAAGGCCTACCTGGACAAAGCGCTCCGGCGAAGGCAGGGGGGGGTAATTATCCCCCTTTGTAAAAGGGGGACTGAGGGGGATTTTCATTGTTCGTGCCTGCACGCCAGAGTGCCTTTCTTGGCTAAAACGTTTCGGACAAGAGTTTCGCCTGCCTGCGCGAAGCCGCTCCGGCGGAGGCAGGGCACGCAGACGTGGATAACGCTCCGTCATGAAGGCTTCTTCCGAGATTATCATTCCCAGAGCAGAAGAAACGATTGCAGCAATTTCAACCCCTTTCGGGGAGAGTGGCATCGGCATCGTCCGTATGAGCGGCCCCCTTTCCGAATCGATCGCCCAGAAGCTATTCAAACCGAAAAAAGCCCCGTTCTCCTTTATTTCACATCACTTTCATCATGGGGATCTTATCGATCCCCAAAGCGGCAACCCAGTCGATGAAGTCCTCATTGTCCTGATGAACGCCCCGAAGACCTATACAAGAGAGGATATGGTTGAGATTCATTGTCATGGGGGTTACTTCGTCCTCCAGAGGGCGCTGGAGCTAACGCTGGCGCTGGGAGCCAGGATGGCCCAGCCGGGTGAGTTCACAAAAAGGGCATTTCTCAACGGCAGAATCGATCTCACTCAGGCTGAAGCCGTGATCGATCTGATCAAGGCCAAGACCAGGGAGAGCCTTGAGATTGCCGGTCAACAGTTGAGGGGACTCCTTTATAAAGAAATGGCCTCCGTCAGAGAGAAGCTCGTTGAACATCTGGCCCTGATAGAAGCGCATATCGATTTTCCGGAGGAGGAGATCGAGGCCATTCCTCAGGCTGAAATGAAACAGGATCTCCTCAATAAGGTTCAAAAATTAGAGGAATGGATTTCCACCTATGAAGAGGGCAGGGTATTCAGGGAAGGGGTCTCCTGTGCGATTACCGGAAAGACAAATGTGGGAAAGTCGAGTCTTCTCAATGTGCTGTTAAAGCAGGAGAGGGCGATCGTCACCCCGATTCCCGGGACAACGAGGGATGTGATTGAGGAGGTTTTAAATATCCATGGCATTCCTGTACGCCTGATGGATACGGCCGGGTTGAGAAAGGCTAAGGATTCGATTGAGCAGGAAGGGGTGAGGAGGGCGAAGGAAAGAGTAGCAGACGCCGACCTCGTCCTTTTGATGATCGACGGAAGCAGGGAACTGGATGAAGATGATGAAGAAATATTTCGGGAAATAGATGCAAAGAAGAAGGTGGTGGTTTTTAATAAAAAAGACCTTTCCCAGAAGATTTCTTCAGAGGCGATGAAAAAAAAGTTTCCGGATCATTCCATTGTTCCGATTTCAGCCCTTAAAAGCGAAGGGATTGAAGAGCTGAAACAAGCGATCTATTCCTCTCTGGTTCATCGAGATCTAAGGGTGTCTCCTGAGCATCTGATTGTAGCCAATATCCGTCACAAAACAGTCCTTTCGCAGACAAGAAAAAATCTTTCGGATGCATTGATGGGACTGGAAGAGGGGGCCTCTCTCGAATTTATTGCCTTTGAAATTCGCTCGGCGCTTGACGGACTGGGAGAGATGGTGGGCGAAACGACTACCGAAGAAGTAATCAACCGCATCTTCGACCAATTCTGCATCGGCAAATAATTAGTTTTTTCCATTTATCGGATATGTTTCACGTGAAACATCTCTTAAAGAATTACTTATCCAGAGGACTTCTCACCTCCAGAACATTCCTTGAGGCCACATGAGTGTAGATCATGGTCGTCTGGAGGTTCAGGAAGAAAAGTAAAGAAG
>MGQQ01000083.1:0-14695 GCA_001798855.1 Deltaproteobacteria bacterium RBG_16_49_23
AAAGTCACTGCCGAGTGGAAATATCGAATAAATGGACAATCTCTTTCCGGCGGTGAAGTTGAAGTTGTAGCCAAATTGAGTCCAACAGGCAAGCTGGTTATTATTACAGTATATGCACCATAATATTTCTATCGCAAGAGGGAGAGAAATGATTTGTGATAATTGTGGGAAACAAGGTGTGCGTATCCGCAAAGTTGCAAGGACATACGGCAAGGGTAAAGACATTTTTGTGATAGAAAATGTTCCTATTGTAACTTGCCCGCACTGCGGAGAAAGTTATCTTGAGGCTGAAACACTGCATGAAATTGAACGTATTAAGTTGCACAAAAAGAGTTTTGCGGTTAAGCGTTCAGTTTCTGTTGTCAATTTTGCTTAAAGAAAATAATCACGCACCCCACTCCACATAACACCAGGCTTTGCGACCCTCGAATTATTTGGATTAAGAATTGAGGTCGCTCCATGCCGTCAGCTTTTTATATTATGATTAAGATGGGGTGGACGGCACGGCGCAAAGCCTTGAACGGTATCTGCTTATTGCGGGCAGGGTAACCATGAGAACCAAGTTCGCCCGAAGAACTCATGGAGGTCGTGAAATGAAAGACCCGATTGTTGAGGAAGTCCGAAAACACCGAATGGAACATACACAGAAATTTCAAGGCAATCTTTCTACAATCTGCGCCGACCTGCGACACGTTCAGATAGCTTCTGGCCACAAGATTGTCCGTCTTGCTCCCAGAAAGCTGGAGCGCCCAAGAAAACATGTTAAGGCAGGCAACTGATAGTCACCTGTGATCAGTGATTGCGTCCGTTGAGAAGAAGCCGCTCTTGAGAACTCAGGGGGGCGTCCAAATGCTGTCTGCAACATCGGCTAACACGCTGCAAAAGACTATCGTCCAAACCCTTTGGGCTTCTTTTGCACTAAGAACGTTACCTCGATTGTGTTGTCAATAAGGGAGGGGTCCTGAGGAGGGGGCTTTCGCCAAAATCAGCCCCCCCTCCGCTACTGTCTCTCCCCCTACCCTGGCGCGAACTTTAACCTTAGCCAGATTGGAAAAGATGTGCTCAATCTCTGCCTCCAGGATCATGGAGTCTCCAGGGACAACCTTTCCTTTCAATCGAAATTCATCAATCCTTGCTAAAAAAGGAACGCCTTCCTCCTCCTTTTCAAAGGATGAATGAAAGGCAATGCCGCCTGTCTGGGCCAGCGCCTCCAGGATGAGAATGGACGGCATGACGGGTTCCTTTGGAAAATGGCCATGGAGATAGGGTTCATCAATGCTCACATTCTTGAGTGCAACGGCCCTCTTTCCCGGCTCGATCTCGAGGATTCGATCGATCATTCGAAAAGGAAAGGCATGCGGCAGTCTTTTTAAGACCTCGTCTGTGTCCTTCATTCCCATCATTAATGTCAAATGCCAAAGTTCAAATGTTAAATCAAAAACCCAAATATTGTAACTCAAGGCTTTAGCCTTGATTAGGATCAACCCTAAAAGGGTTGAGTTACGAAACCATCACATTCATTTGGCATTTGCCTGCCTGCCGCAGGCAGGAATTTTGACATTTGGAATTGAACTATTTCCGTATATGATTAGAAGAAAGATAAAATCTTAAACACTCCTTTGGCAATGCCCATGACGATAAAAATCCCGATAAAAGACCCTGTCATCAAAAGGATCGTTCCCTCCCTCCTGCTCTTTTTGAGGAAGAAACTGACAATGCTCCCTGACAGGATTCCGAAGCCACGGATAGGGAGGGCGGAAAGAAGGATGAGTCCCACATTCCCGAGAGACATCACCTTTTTCAGAAGAGGTCTTTGGTTCAGACTGGTGATGACGTTATCGGTTTTATGGGTGAGCCACCGGACGACAAAGAACTTCTTACTCGATTGCTCCAGGAGCATCCCGTAAACGGGAATCTGGACATAATCAAAGGCCAGGGCTAAAGGAAAATAGAGTAAGACCGACATCTGGTTGAAAATGGCAAAGAGCACAGAGAAGGAACGGCCCAGTGTAAAATGGATGATCGTGAAGAGGAGGATGAGATTTCCTGTGCCGGTTATCGGTTCCATTCATATCCCATCAGGATAGAAGAATAACATTCTCCAGGGGAAATTCCCATGTGAAGGACAGTCCGGACCTCCTGATCCAGCTTTTGATTAGCGACATATCGAAGATCGCAAGAAGGGTCTGGAATGAGATAATTGATCGTGGGCGGGATAAAACCATACTCCATAGAAAGCACATTGGCCACCATTCTCGTCCCGCCTGATGCGATTGCCTCGCCTGTCATCGATTTGATTGAACTGACTGGAATCCGGGAATACTGAGATGGAAAGGTCCTCTTAATTCCCTGGGCTTCCAGCCCATCGAGTTCCTTCGATGAATTCCCTGCGCCGCTGATAGTATCGATCTCCATCCCTTCCTTTCCTTTCAGCGTCAACCGAATGGAGCGTTCGATATCCTCTGACCCGTCGCTTTTGGATGACCCACCCACTAAACTATACCCTAAAATATAACCCAAAATTTCTGCCCCTCTTGAGCGGGCATGCTCCTCCGACTCAACCGCCAATATCCCTGCTCCTTCTCCCAGGATCAATCCATTTCTCATCTGATCATAAGGACAGGACCTTTCCCCATGACCTTCATCTGTAGCCAGGAGACGAAGATCCGAAAAACCCCGATAGAGGAACTCGCTCAGCTCATCGACTCCGCCCGTCAGGATGAGGTCCGCTCTTCCATCTCGAATCTGATCGCAGGCGAAGAGGACGGCGGCTTCTGCCGTGCAGAAGGATTGAACCAGAGTGCAATTGACGCCCCGGATTCCAAGTTCTATGGAGACATGGCTGGAGGCCGCATTGGGAACCGTGTTGGGAAAGAGCATGGGATTTAAATCTAAAAATTCTTTCAGAACCTGGCTCCGGTGAAATTCCTCCGAACTTGAGAGTCCGCAGAAACCGGAACCCAGAACAACTCCCACCCTTGAGCTATTCTCCTGAGTCACAGAAAACCGGGCATCGGCCATTGCCAGTTTTGATGCGGCAATGGCAAACTGGCTTGCTCGATCAAGGCGCCTGATCCTGCCCGCGGGGATGAAATCCCTGGGATGGAAGTTCCGGACTATTCCGCCCTTTTTGGAACGAGAGAAATGGGTATCGAAGGCTTTGACCTCCGCAATTCCCGATTCACCGTTCTTCAGGGATAAAAGGAATTCCTCCTTCCCAATCCCGATGGGTGAAACAACCCCGATTCCGGTGATACAGATACGGTTATTCATAAACCTTCTCTTCTTCTCCTTCGAGGTCCCCTGCATCGCCCTCCACATCTCTCGATTCACCGATCTTCTCCAGGACCTCTTTGTAGAATTCATGCTGGATGAGAAGACTCATCACCTCATTCGTTCCGGTCCAGATCATCTGCAACCTTGCATCCCTGAAGAAACGCTCGATGGGATAGACATTCGTGTATCCGATCCCGCCCATGATCTGCATCGAATAATTGACCACCTCCCAGAGCATCTCCGTTGAGATCTTCTTCGCTTCCGAGACCAGCCGCCTCGAATCGAGGCCTTCGTCCACATGCCTTGCCGCGACATAGACGAGACCCCGGGCTGCATCGAGTTTTGCGATGGCATCCGCCACCTTAAAACTGACCGCCTGAAACCTACGGAGGGTCTCTCCGAAAGCCTTTCGCCGATTGCTGTACCGCACGGCAATTTCCAGACAGCATCGCGCCATGCCGAGAGCCCCGGCCGCCGTGGTCAATCGTTCCGGAATCATCATCCGGTTAAAAACCAGGGCGGCTCCATTGGCCGGCCCTACGAGATTTTTAGCCGGTACCTTTGTGTCTCGAAAATAGAGCCGGCCTGTCCCGCCTCCCCGGGAGCCCAAAAGCCCATAGACATGCTTCACCTCCACCCCCATCTCCCTCTCGACGATGAAACAGGAGAGGGATTTATGGGGCTCTGCCTCGGGTGCAGTCTTCGCATAGACCAGGAAGTAGTCCGCGCCTTCCGCGCCCACAACGAAACGCTTCTGACCATTGAGGAGATAATGCTCTCCATCCCTCTTTGCAAGGGTTGTGGCGCCGAAGAAATCGGATCCGCCCCGGGGTTCTGTCAGGGCCTCCGCACAGCAGAGTTTTCCTCCCAGGGTGGGCTTTAAATATTTTTCCTTCTGTTCCGGAGTGCCGAAATGGTGGAGGGCTTCGCCCACAATGCTCACCAGGGAGTAGAGACAGCTCATCCCCGATCCGAGAACGCCGATCTCTTCAATGGCAGTCACCTCCCCTGTCCAACGGTGACCTCTCCCTCCCCACTCCTTTGAAAAACGGAGGCCGAGAAGGTTTTGGGCCGCCAGGCTTTCCATATACGCCTTCGGATACCTCACCTCATCGGCATCCATGGCACGGACGAGGGAACTGGGCACCCTCTCTTTGACGAACCTTTTTACTTCCGCCTGTAATTTCTTCTCTTCCTGTGTCAAAAGAATGTCAAACATGATTTTCCCCCCCCTTTCAGACCCATTTCATCTTCTCATCAGCCTGAATTCTTTAATAAAAATCATAAAGAATCAAGGGTTTTTTCAATTGACAATAAGAATTTGATCTATTAGGATGAATGACATTCAAATTTTAATAAGGAGATGCTCAAGGTGAAGCTCCCCGCCTGCAGGGCGGTCTATTCTGTAGCCTTTTCATAAAAAGGAGAGAATGTTGAAAGTACAGGTTTCAGAAAGCCTTTATCTCTTGGAGTCGAACGAAGATCCCTTCCTCTCATCCGATGAGCTGAATATCGATCGGATAGGGGAGTTCCCGGAGATCGAAAAAGAGGACCACCCTTTCGAATCAGCAGAAGAGGGGGAAGCCGCTCAAGCCGGATTTTCCGGTGTTCCTGGAAAAACGATCGATCCTGTTCGCATCTACCTGAAGGAGATGGGTTCCTTTCCTCTCTTGACCCGTGAAGGGGAGGTGGAGGTCGCGAAGAGGATCGAAAGCGGACAGCAGGAGATCCATGGGGTTGTTCTCAACTGCCCGATGGCCATCAAGGAAATCGTGTGCCTCGGAAAGGGTCTTCAAACCGGAAAGATCAAAATCAGCGAGGTCACCAATGAAATGGATGATGAGGTGACAGAGATCAAAGAAGAGCAGACCCAGAAAAGAAGGGTTCTCAGCCTCATCAAAAAAATTCAGAAGGGATCGAATAAAATTCAATTTCTTCAAAAGAAATTGAAAACCGCGAAAAAGAAGTCTTCCAGAAGGAAGATCGAAGAAGAGATCGGTAAGAAACAAGATGAAATACTCCATGCCTTCAGGCGGATCAACTTAAAAGAAAAACAGATCCACCGGATCGTTCAGATGATGAAGCAATGGAATCTTCATCTGGAAAAGACCCAAAAGGAATTAAAAAAATATGAAGGAAACTTAACCCTTTCAACCCGGGGAGCTAAAAAGCCTTTGAAGGTGAAGAAGGAGGGCTTGAAGCCAAAAGAGGGGGAGGAAAGGCGCGCGACGGTTCTTAACATCAAACGTAGAATCAAGAAAATGGAGGCGGAGTACGGCCTCTCATCGGAGCAGCTTAAAGAAGCGCTGAGGGCCATTGAAAAAGGAGAGACCAAGGTCAAGGAGGCGAAGGCTGAATTAATCAAGGCGAACTTGAGATTGGTCATCTCCATCGGGAAGAGATATTTAAACCGGGGACTTCAGTTTCTCGATTTAATTCAGGAGGGGAATATTGGATTGATCAGGGCGGTGGAGAAGTTTGAATACCAGAGGGGGTATAAATTCGGAACCTATGCCACCTGGTGGGTTCGTCAAGCCATCACCCGCGCCATCGCTGATCAAGCCCGGACCATACGCATCCCCGTCCACATGATCGAGATCATCAATAAATTGAACCGAACCTGTCGAACACTGGTTCAGCAGAAGGGCAGTGAACCCACCCTTGAAGAAATCGCAAAGAAAATGGGAACCTCTGTCCAACAGGTCGAGAAGATTTTGAAAACGAGCAAGCATCCCGTTTCGCTGGAAACCCCTGTCGGCGAGGAGGAGGACAGCCGTCTGGAAGATTTTATTGAGGATAAAGGATCCATTTCGCCTCAGGAGGCTGCCATCAGCTCCAATCTGGTTAAACAGATTAACCGTGTCCTCTCCACCCTGGATAAACGGGAGGAAAAGATTTTAAGAATGCGGTTTGGGATCGGGGAAAAACATGATCTTACCCTCGAGGAAGTGGGACAGGACTTTCATGTGACACGGGAGCGGATACGGCAGATTGAAGAGAAGGCTTTAAAGAAGTTAAAACATCCCAGCCGGGCGGAGAAGCTGAGGAGTTTCACCGAATCTTAAGGCCTGGCCGATTTCCCTCCTCCTTCCATTAAAGAAACAGGGCAACCTACCTTTGCGCAACAGGTCTTGATGAGTTCATCACCCTCGAACAATGAAAATGACCAAGTATCATCCTCCCCCGCTCCCGCCCGAGGCTGTGTCGCAAGTCCGTTCATGGTTCGACAGAGCCTGTCCTGAGCGAACCGTTCGTCCCTTCGAGAGCCTCAAGGCGAACGGTTTTTTTCCGAATGTCCTGAGCAAAGTCGAAGGAAGGGCTCAGCACGAACGGAAAACCACCCAATTAGAATCAACTACTTAGCCGTCGCCCTGAGCGTGTCGAAAGGGGAACGGCGAATTACGACACAGTCTCCTCCCGCCCGGGGAAAGGGCGTAAGCAGGTTATTTTCTGAAAAACTTCTTTTCATCCTCCTTCAGCGGGGTTGAGTTAAGGTCAGGGAATGGGTTAAATAAGGAGTGATGAAAATCCTTCTCATCTCACCGGAGAGAGAGAGGAAGAAGGAGGAAGCCTTCCTCTTCCGACTCGGTTTCCTGAACCTTCCCTATGTGGCAGCAGTCACCCCCCGTGAGGTGGAGGTGAAGATTGCCGACGAAGCCTTTGAAAAGATCCATTTCGAGGAGAAGGCGGATCTGGTAGGCATCACTGCCCAGACCCCTGTGGCTCCCCGGGCTTACCAGATCGCAGATGAATTCAGAAAGAGAGGGATTCCTGTCGTCATGGGAGGAGTTCATGCCAGCGCGCTTCCCGAAGAGGCTCTCCGGCATGTCGATGCCGTAGTGATAGGAGAGGCGGAAAAGGTCTGGCCTGCCCTGATCGAGGATTTCAGAAAAGGGCAATTGAAACGGGTCTATCAGGGCGACGGATTTGTCAACCCCTCTGACCTGCCCTTCCCGAGAAGAGAACTGCTCAACGGTAGATTTTATCTTCCTCTCAAATTACTCGAAACGACGAGGGGATGTCCCTATCACTGCGACTTTTGCGGGGTCTCAAAATTTTTCGGTTTTCGATACCGGAATCGGTCCCTCCGTGAGATTGACCGGGAACTGGCAACCCTTTTTCAAAAAGGTCCAGTGATGCATCCTTTGCCTAAAAAGGTTCTCTCCCTCTTCAGCGGGGACCTGCCCTATTTTCTCAAGAGAAGGCTCCTCTATATTATCGACTCCAATATTGCAGGGGATAAAAGATTTGCCCGTGATCTTGTCTCCCTCCTCAAGGAGTACGACCTCCTCTGGTATGGCCACGCCCCGGTCTCCATCGCCTTCGATCAAAAACTCCTCGAGGGGTTCTCAAAAAGCGGGTGTATTGCCGTCAACATCGGCTTTGAATCCTTCTCAACAAAAAATCTCAAGACCATGGGGAAGGGGTTCAATCAACCTCCGCATTATGCGGAAGCGGTTAAAAGGATACACGATCAAGGGATCGGCATTATGGGAACCTTCATCGTGGGCCTCGACGATGATGATCCCGGGGTTTTTCAAAGGATCATCGACTTCTGCACCGAATCCAGACTCGACTGGGCCCTCGCCTTTATCATGGCGCCCTATCCGGGGACCGAGTCCTTCGAGCGACTGGAAAGGGAGGGAAGGATTTTTTGCAGGGATTGGGAGAGATACGACTCCCTGAATGCCGTCTATCAACCTCTCCTGATGTCTGCGGAGGATTTGGAAAAGGGGATGAGGAGGATATGGAAAGAGGTCTTCTCCCTTCGATCGATCCGTAAGAGGATACTGAAGAGACCATGGATCCACCCCCTCTTCTATCTTGCCATGAATTTACAATTTCACCATTTAACAAAAAAATGGTAAAATAGAATGGCTTGTTAAGCGGATGAGGTTCGCCCCGTTAGAAAAGGAGGGGTTTTATACCTCGTCTTTTTTGAAAGGTACTCCATTTTTTATAACAACTCATCCCCGCATTAAAAGGCGGAGCTTTCTAACGGGGTGAATGACATAATGATGAATATCCACTTTTTTAAAATTGCATCGCTTTTCTATCTGCTCGGGACATTATCCTATTCGGTCTACATCCTCCTGCTCAAGGAGTCTCTTTCTAAACTTGGGGCGACGATCGTCACGATCGGTTTTGCCTCGCACACCCTGGCCCTTGTGACACGCTATGGAGAGGCAGGCCACACCCCCGTGACCAACCTTCACGAATCGCTCTCTTTCTTTGCCTGGATGATCATCGGCGTCCTCCTGATCGCTCATCTGAAGTATAAGGTGAAAGTTCTGGGGGCTTTCCTCACGTCCATCGCCCTCATCCTCATGCTCTTTGCCTTTGCCCTTCCCAAAGAGATCGTGCCTCTGGCGCCGGTATTAAAGAGCTTCTGGCACCCTGTTCATGTCACCTTCGCCTTTCTTGGCAATGCCATCTTCACCCTCACGTTCTGCTGCGGGGTGATGTATCTGATTCAGGAGCGCCAGCTTAAATCAAAGAAGATGGGAGCCATCGCCAGGAGGCTCCCTCCCTTGAAGGTTTTAGATGATCTGAGCTACCAGTCCCTCACCTTTGGATTCCCTCTGTTGACCCTGGGAATCATCACCGGGGCGGTCTGGGCGGAGTATGCCTGGGGCCGGTATTGGGCCTGGGACCCCAAGGAAACCTGGTCTTTGATCACCTGGTTTCTCTATGCCGCCATGCTCCACCAGCGCCTCACCGTGGGATGGAGGGGGAGGAAGGCGGCCATCATGGCCATTGTCGGGTTCATGGCTGTGCTCTTCACCTTTTTGGGGGTAAACCTTCTTCTCCCGGGCCTCCATGCCTATTCGAATTGGTAGCGCCCTATTTCTCCCTCTCCCTTGACGCCTGCCTGCACGAAGCGTTTCGGCGAAGGCAGGGGAGAGGGTTGGGGTGAGGGTGGATATAACAACAGATAAACATGGAACTGATCGTTATCGGTTTAAATCATAAGACCGCGCCCATTGAGATTCGCGAATGCCTCGCTTTCCCGGAGGATAAGATGGAAGAGGCTCTCTCGACAATGCATGCCCTCCCTTCTCTGAAGGAGAACATGCTCCTCTCCACCTGTAATCGAGTGGAAATCTTCGCCATCTCTCGGGAGGCTGAAAAAACCGTCCAGGATCTGAAGCATTTTCTCTCCGGATATCATAACCTCCCTTTGAAAGAATTTGAAAAGAGCCTCTACCTCTTCATCGGGGAAGAGGCGGTACGACACATTTTCCGGGTGGCCTCGAGTCTCGATTCGATGGTCGTGGGCGAACCGCAGATCCTGGGTCAGATGAAGTCCGCCTACACGATCGCGACGGAATCGCAGACCTCCGGCATCATCCTTCACCGTCTTCTCCACAAGGCTTTTCATGTGGCCAAGAGGGTGAGGACGGAAACAAAAATCAGCAACAGCGCCGTATCCGTCAGCTCCGTCGCTGTCGAGCTGGCTGAAAAAATCTTTGGGACGCTTGAACAGAGGGCGGTCCTGTTGATCGGTGCGGGAGAGATGAGCGAACTGGCGGCCCGGCATCTCGTCGCAGGAGGCGTGGAGAAGATCCTGGTGACGAACCGGACCTACGATCGGGCGGTCACACTCGCCCAGGAAATCAAGGGAGAAGCCCTCCGTTTCGAGGAAATGGCGCTGGGACTGAAAAGAGCGGACATTGTCATCAGCGCAACCGATTCGTCACAATATCTCATCCGCCATGACCAGATCGCAAAGGTGATGAAAGAGCGGAAACAGAAACCCATCTTCTTTATCGATATTGCCGATCCCCGTGATGTGGAGCCCGGCGTCGGTGATATTGAGAATGTCTATCTCTATAACATCGATGACCTCCAAAAAGTGTCCAATGAAAATATTAAGGATCGCGAAAAAGAAGCCCAGAAGGCGGAAGCCATTGTCCGGGATGAAGTCGCTAAATTCGTCGCCTGGCATCAATCTCTGGAGATCACCCCGACCATCGTTGCCTTAAGGAAAAAATTTGATCAGATCCGGAACAAGGAATTGGAAAAGACATTCTCTCTCCATCCCAATTTTTCTGAAAAGGAGAGAAAATCCATGGAGGCTCTGACTTCATCCATCATCAATAAGATCCTTCACGCCCCCCTCACCCGTCTGAAACGAACGGATGAAGAGGCAATGACAGATACCTACATCGTTGTCCTTACAACCCTTTTCCAGCTTTCGGAGAAATCCGGAGAGGAGGATTGAAATGCCCGAATTCAGACAGAACATGGTCTCAAAAGAGTGGGTGATCATTGCCACGGAGAGAGCTAAAAGGCCGGATAACTTCGTCCAGAAAAAAGAAGAGAGAAAACCTCTCCCCCCTCATAAGAAGGACTGCCCATTTTGCTCCGGCAACGAATCCCTGACCCCCCCCTCGCTTTTCTCCGTTGAGAAAAATGGGGTCTGGTCTCTGCGGGTGGTCCCGAACAAATTCGCCGCCCTTCAGAGCCATCTGACCACCGAAAGAAAACATGAAGGCCGGTTCCTGAAGGCGGACGGGTTTGGAATTGGCGAGGTAGTGATTGAGACGCCCTCCCATCATCTGACGATCGCCACCATGGATCCCGTGGATGTAAAAAATACGGTGATCGCTTACAAAGAACGCTACAACGCACTTTCAAAGACGGGGCGGATCGACCTCATCACCATCTTTCGAAACTATGGAGAGAGGGCAGGGACGTCTCTCGAGCATCCCCACTCTCAAATCATCGCCACGCCGATCGTCCCTCCCCATGTGAGAAATCCGCTCTATCAATCTCAGCTTGCCTGCGATACTTTTGGAGATTGCATCTACTGCGGGATGATGGAGGAGGAACGGCGCCAACAGGCGAGGGTGGTGGAGGAGACGAAATATTTTCTTGTCGTCTGCCCCTTTGCCTCCCGGTCTCCCTTTGAAACCCGGATCTATCCCAAGATCCATCGTTCCTCCTTTGCTTCGATCTCCGACGTAGAGCTGATCGATTTTGCCTTTGTGCTCCAGGATACGCTCAAGAGGCTCTATGCCGGATTGAATGATCCCGACTACAACTATGTGATCCGGTCTGCTCCCATTGAAGATAGCGAAGTCAAATACCACCACTGGTATGTCGTCATCGTTCCGAAATTGACCACACCCGCGGGATTCGAGATCGGAACGGGGATCTACATCAACGCTACCCTACCCGAGCAGTGCGCTGAATTCCTGAGAGGAGTCGCGATCCAATGACCCGCCGCGAACTGAGAATTGGAACCCGGGGAAGCCAGCTCGCCCTCTTTCAGGCAAACTGGGTGAAAGAGAAGTTGGAACAGGCTCACCCCCGCATCAGAATCACCCTGGTTAAAATTAAGACAACGGGCGATAAGATTCAGGATGCTCCGCTTGCGAAGATTGGAGGAAAAGGCCTCTTCGTTAAGGAGATCGAGGAAGCCCTTCTTTCGAAAAGGGTCGACCTTGCCGTCCACAGCATCAAGGATGTCCCCACGGAATTTCCGGAAAGCCTCCACCTCTCAGTGATCACAAAGAGGGAAGACCCCCGCGATGCCTTTATCTCCAGAGAAGGAATCCCTTTAAAAGACCTGCCCGCAGGAGCAAGGATCGGGACAAGCAGTCTGAGGCGCCAGGCTCAACTCCTCCATTTCAGAGGCGATCTTCAATTGATCCCCCTCAGGGGAAATTTAGACACACGCCTGAAGAAGTTAAAGACATTGGGCCTCGATGGAATTGTCCTTGCGTGCGCAGGGCTGAAAAGGCTCGGCCTGGATGAGAACATTACGGAGATCCTTCCTATTGAAATCTCGCTTCCTGCCATTGGGCAGGGAGCCCTGGGAATCGAGACCGGCAAGGGCGATGAAGAGGTGGAAGAGAAGATCCGGTTTCTTAATGACCCGGAGTCATCGATTGCCGTCTCGGCGGAGAGGGCCTTCCTCAAAAAATTGGAGGGAGGATGTCAGGTTCCGATCGCTGCCTTCGGCCGGATAGAGGGTTCTCTCCTCAAAGTGGACGGACTGGTTGGAACGACGGATGGAAAACGGCTCATCCGGCATCATCTGGAGGGCCCGATCGAGAAAGCAGAGTCGCTTGGAATTGAGCTGGCTGACATCCTTCTCAGTCGAGGAGCAAAAGAAATTCTGGATGAAGTCTATCGACAAACGGGCCCTGCCATTTCCATTGAAGAAAAAAATAATGGATAACCGACCCCTCGCCGGAAAAAAAATCCTTATCACACGAGCCCGTGAACAGTCGGGGGAATTTTCAGTCTCCCTCAAAAAATTAGGCGCCGAAGCGATCGAGTTTCCCACCATCGAAATTGTCCCTCCCCTTCACTGGGAAGAGCTGGATCGGGCCACCGATCAAATAAAATCCTACGACTGGATCATCTTCACCAGCGCCAATGGGGTCAAATTTTTCTTTCAAAGATTGGGGGAAAGAGGCCTCCCTCTTCATTTTCCTGCTTCTCTCAGGGTTTGCGCCATTGGACCGGCCACAGCAAACCGGCTCAAGGAGAAAGGGATACGGGTTGACTACACTCCGGAAGAGTTTGTTGCAGAAGCCATCCTGGAAGGTTTCCAAAAGATGACGGTTCAGGGAAAACGGATCCTTCTGGCCAGGGTCAAGCAGGCAAGAGATGTTTTGCCGAACGGTTTAAAAAAACTGGGAGCGGAGGTTGATGTGGTCGAGGCCTATCGAACGATCATACCGAAAGGTGGATCGAAGAGATTGAGGCAACTCCTGATCGAAGGAAAAATCGATGTGATCACTTTTACCTCTTCTTCGACAGTTATTCATTTTGTCGAACTCCTTAAAAAAGAAAATCTTAAAAAACTGTTGAAAGGCATTCCCATTGCTTGCATTGGACCGGTGACCTCCAGAACGGTCAAGAGATTGGGCATGAAGATTCATATCCAGCCTGAAAAATATACGATCCCCGCCCTCACAAGAGCGATTGCCAAATATTTCGCCCCTCACCCCTGCCTACCGGCAGGCAGGCTTCCCCTCTCCCCCGAGGGGAGAGGGCGGGGTGAGGGGGCGCAATGAATCTATCTCCAATCGAGGTGATCCTCTTTGATCTGGGCAATGTCATCCTCCCTTTCAGCCATTTTCAGATTGCGGAAAAGCTTTCCCGGCACACACCGAAAAAGGAATTCCAGGACCCCCAAAAAATATTTTCCTGTCTCTTCGATTTCGAAAACGGAATGATCAATGATTTTGATGTGGGAAGGGTCTCCCCTCAGGATTTTTTCCGATCCCTGAAGGAACTCCTCGGCCTCCCTATTTCCTTTAAGGATTTTCTTCCCATCTGGAACGATATCTTCGTGGAAGATGAGGAGGTCTCCGAAATCATCCGTTCCTTAAAAGGAAGATGGAGACTCGGCCTCCTCTCCAACACGGATGTCCTTCATTTCAACTATATCCTCTCCAGATTCCCCATCATCCACATTTTCGATCAATGGATATTATCCTTTAAAGTCGGGGTCAAGAAACCGGCTGTCGAGATCTTCCGGAAGGCCATTGAGTGGGCCTCCGTGGAACCCCAAAAGATTCTATTCATCGACGACATAAAAAACTATGTCGACGTGGCAATCTCCTTAGGCATGCAGGGCATCCATTTCATCTCCGCACCCCAACTAAAAGATAAATTATTAGAAATACGATAGGTTATTCCACGGTCTCCACTTTGATGAGGTTGGTGGTTCCGGGGATGCTGATGGGCACTCCGGCAATAATGACGATCCGATCTCCCGTTGAGGCCATCCCTAATCCTTTCGGGATTCTTTTCGCTCTTTCCAGCATATCATCCGTATCCCTCCAGTCAGAGACAAGAAGGGGCGTGACCCCCCAGCAGAGATTGAGACTTCTGACCGTGGAGAGATGGCGGCTCAGGGCAATAATGGGCTGCCGGGGACGAAGCCTCGATACCCACCGTGCTGTGCTCCCGGATTCGGTAGGAACAACAATAGCCACTGCTTTCACCCTCTCAGACAGGAATGAGGCAGCATAGCTGATCGCCTGAGGAAGACCGGCCGCCTCCGCTATCTCCCGACTCAAGAATTGATCGAATGGAAACTGTTCCTCGGCCGCACAGGAAATCTTGGCCATCATCTGAACGGTTTCAACAGGAAACCGGCCAATGGCTGTCTCCTCCGAGAGCATGACCGCATCCGTCCCATCATAGATGGCGTTGACCACATCCGTCGCCTCTGCCCGTGTGGGCCGGTTCTGATCAACCATCGATCTGAGCATCTGGGTGGCAGTGATCACAGGCTTCCCCAAAACATTCGCCTTCCGGATCAACATCTTCTGGACATTGGGAACCTTTTCAATCGGAGTTTCTACGCCCAGATCGCCCCGGGCAACCATGATTCCATCCGAAGATAGAAGGATTTCATCGATCTTCTCCAGGGCCTCCTTTCTCTCGATCT
>MGQQ01000083.1:14721-23547 GCA_001798855.1 Deltaproteobacteria bacterium RBG_16_49_23
TTTTTTTTCAAGAATCTTTTAACCCCTTCGATATCTCCCGCATCTTTGACATAGGAGAGGCTGACCATATCCACTCCGTTTTGAATGCCGAAGAGAAGGTCTTTCCGGTCTTTCTTCGTAAAGGGAGAGACGCGAATCGTTCCGGTTGGAAAGTTGATCCCTTTATTGGAGGTGAGTTTGCCTCTCACAATCACCCGGCACTCAATGTCCTGGCCATTGCTCTTCAGGACTTGAAGTTCGATCGCTCCATCGGCAAGGAGAAGTGTGTCTCCTGACTTCACCTCCATGGGGAGGGATGGATAAGTAACAGAAACCCCTTTCTCATCCCCCAATATCCTTCGATTCGTCAGGATGAATTTCTCTCCCTGCTTTAAGTCTATTCCTCCTTCCTTCACCTTGCCGACCCGGATTTTCGGCCCGGAAAGATCCTGTAGGATGGTCACAGGCCTTTTTAACCGATCCGACAATTTTCGGATCTCTTTGATCTTCCTTAGATGCTCCTCATGAGTCCCATGAGAAAAATTGAGCCGGGCAATGTTCATCCCGGTCCTGATCAGTTTTTCCAGGATCGCTGGGGACTCACTCGCCGGGCCGATCGTAGCAACGATCTTTGTCTTCCGTCGATGGACGTCAACCATGGCCCTTCTCCTTTCCCTTTTCCAACAAAAACACCATTTCACCTCCCAGAAGGACGATGACCGAGGAATAGTAAACCCATAAGAAGAAAATGATCAACGTGCTCAAAGAACCATAGATCACCGAGAACCGGCCCACATGGAGGATATACCAGCCGAACAATTGTTTGGCGCCTTCCCACAGGAGGCTTGCAAAAAGGGCCGATTGGAATGCCGCCGTAAACCGGATTTTCGCATGGGGTACGATTTTGTATATCGAGAAGAACATCCAGAAGGTTAGGAAGTAAGGCACGACATATTTCAGGATGACCCGGACGACGGGTTTCATATTCATATAAAGGCTAAAGGGGTAACTTTGAAGGAAGGTCATTCCGGAGGTGAGAATCATGCTCGCCAGGAGAAATCCTCCTGCAATCAGAACCATGAACAGATCGATCATCTTCCCATGAAAGATCCCCCGGTCTTTCTTCGCCTGAAAGATAAGATCGAGAGAGATTCTTATTGAACTGAAGGCCCAGGTGGAGGTCCAGACAAGTCCTGCGATTCCGAGAATCCCTACGATTTTGCGATCCCTGACGATCTTCAACAGGTTGTTCATAATCCTGGGATCTAAAGAAGGAACCACCCTTTCCAGATAGTGACGGATGTGGTTTAAGACCTCTCGATCACTATAAAGATAGGTTCCCAATAAAGCCAGCAGGAGAAGAAGAAGGGGAATCAGGCAGATGAGGAGGCTGAAGGTGATTCCTGAGGAAAGAAAGAAACCATGATCACTGTCAAACTTTTTAAGGATGGCCCAGAGGAATTGGAACCTCCCTCTGGTTCTTTTTATTCTTCCCATGGTGGCTTTTCTCCCCTTTCAGTCTGTTTCCTTCCTTCTTCAACCTGTTATGGGGGTCCACCCAAGGGGGGGCCTGGGGGTTGTTTTCCTTTTTGGAAGGAGGTACGAACCGCTTTAGGAATCCAGAAGAGAAGGGCCAGGAGTATTCCCAAAAGAATCGAACCCAGGATGGTGTAGACAAGGGAAGTCTCAAATTTCCATATGAGGAATTTGATGATCACAGGCGGCGCACTTGAATTCTGTACCGCGAAGATAGCGATCCCGATAGCCATTAAAAAAATTAACCAGTAAAAGAATTGCATGGATTCCCCTCCTGACGGATAGATTTTGACAAAATAGTATTATTTTAGCTCTTTGAAAAAGGTTATCTAATCCCCCTTCATCCCCCTTTGGTCTCCGACCCAGAGCGGTCTCTGACCCGGAGGGCAAAAGGGGGAAATACTTTCTCCTCCCTTTAGCAAAGGGAGGGGGGAGGGATTTTAAAAGATTTATTTCAAACCGCTAAATTGATACCTAAAATATCTAATAGGGATTTGAAAGAAAGGCATTGAAGATATCGGCCAGCGCCTGGTTGGCCATGGTTTCCACCCTTTCCGGTGTCAACCGGGCTAAAGTCGCCTCCTTCTCCATCTCGACATTTTTCGTAAAGACTTTCCCCTCTTTTTTCACACCTAAATGGATGACAAAGTGAACCGAGGTCTTCACAGTTGTCCGAAATGCGCCGGCCTTCCCTTCTGTCCAGAACCTCTTGATCTCGATCATCAGGACAGAGTCAGCCTCGATATTCTTCAGGGATTCCGGTTGACCATCCCATGCGGTAACAGAGAGGGTTTTTACCCCGAAACGAGAAAAAGCATTGGATATTGAATCCATCATGGCTTGATTCAGTGGAAAGGGATCGCTTTTAAAATAGCTTAAGGGGCCGTCATGAGGGGTATGTCTGCCAATGTAGAGTTGGTCGGGCCGCTCGTCTTTAAAGGGGACGAGGCCAAGGGTCGGGCCGACCTTCCCTGAGAGGGAAGGAAATTCTTTGACAGGCTGATACTGAATGCGAACAAAATAGGTCCCTCCCTTTGCACAACCGAATACCAAGATGACAATGAAAATGATTGAGAGCCAACGGTATGATTTCATGGGTCCTCCTCCTTTCAGTTGATAAATATTTTCAATGCACCTATTAAGATAATTTTTAATGTATCAGTTAGACCTTAAAATGTCAAAATTCCTTTTGTAGACTTTTAACTCAAAATGTTGTAAAAATAGTCGTAACTATTCGTTTTTTACTACAAGCTAAGGGAGGGCTAATGAGATTTCCTGAATACAGGCTGAGAAGGTTTCGAAAGAACGAGATTTTTCGGAAACTGATCCGGGAGACTTTTCTCAGGCCGGACGACTTCATTCTTCCCCTCTTTGTCCGGCCCGGCAAAGGGGTGAAAAAACCGATCTCCTCTATGCCCGGCCATTTTCAGTTATCGATCGACCTTCTGATCAAAGAGGTGAAAGAAGCCAGGTCCTTGGGCATCCCCGGTGTGATCCTTTTCGGGATTCCGGAAAAAAAGGATGAAATGGGCTCGGAAGCCTACTCGAAAGATGGAATCATCCAGAAGACGGTGAGGCAGATCAAAGAGAAGGTGGACGGAATGCTGGTCCTGACCGATGTCTGTCTCTGCGAATATACCAGTCACGGACATTGCGGTGTGGTGAAGGACGGCCGGATTTTGAATGACGAAACCCTTGACCTTCTTGCCCGTCAGGCTCTCTCCCATGCGGAGGCAGGTGCGGACATCGTTGCCCCTTCGGATATGATGGACGGAAGAGTGGGGGCCATTCGAAAGATCCTTGACGAGAATCAATTTGAAGAGATTCCCATTCTTTCCTATGCGGCAAAATATGCTTCCGGTTTCTACGGACCCTTCCGTGTCGCCGCGGAATCAAAGCCCCAGTTCGGCGACCGCAAATCTTACCAGATGGATCCCGCGAATGGAGACGAGGCCCTGAGAGAAGTCGAGCTCGATATTGAGGAAGGCGCGGATATGATCATGGTCAAACCCGCCCTTCCCTATCTTGATATCATTTGGCGGGTGAAGCAGACTTTTAATATCCCGGTCGCCGCCTATAATGTCAGCGGTGAATTTGCAATGGTCAAGGCCGCTTCGAAACTTGGCTGGATCGATGGAGACCAGGTGATGATGGAGTCCCTCATTGCCATTAAACGGGCAGGGGCGGACGTGATCCTCACTTACTTTGCCAAAGAAGCCGCCCGAAAGCTCGGAAGGGGTAAGTCGTAAGTCGCAAGGTGTTAAAAGCTATGAATGGAAAGCCAATCACTAAAAATCGTAACCTATCAAACACAATTCACGACTCATCTACTGCCCCTCACGCTTCACGCCTCACGCCTTACGAGTTAAGGATGGTGGCCTGGGAGTTGATCCGGAGCTGCAATCTTGCCTGTGTTCACTGCCGCGCTTCTTCGGAGCGGGGGCCCTACCCGGGGGAGCTAACCACGGAGGAATGCTTCAGGGTGATGGATGAGATCGCCACCATCGGCAAACCTGTCATCATCCTCACCGGCGGAGAGCCTCTTCTCCGGACCGATATCTTCGAGCTGGCCGGATATGGAACGAAGAAGGGGTTCCGGGTGGTGATGGCCACCAATGGCACCCTGATCACCGAAGAGAATGTCAAAGCGATGAAGGCCTCCGGCATCCAGAGGATCAGCGTCAGCCTGGACGGCCCTGATCCGGAGACGCACGACGCCTTCCGAAAGGTCGAAGGGGCCTTTGAGGGATCGCTCAGGGGCATCGAGATCGCCAGAAGAGAGGGCCTTCCCTTCCAGATCAACACAACCATCACCCGGGCCAATCTCCACCTGATCGAAAAGATCTTCCGCCTTGCCATTGACCTCGGCGCCGTCGCCCATCACATCTTTCTACTCGTCCCCACCGGGAGGGGAAAGGACCTTCAGGATCAGGAGATCTCTGCACTCGATTATGAAAAGACCCTTCACTGGTTTTACAAACAGATGGATCAGGTGGACCTTCAGCTCAAGGCGACCTGCGCTCCCCATTACTACCGCATCCTCCGTCAGGAAGCGAAAAAAGAGGGGAAAAAAATCACCTCGCAAACCCACGGTCTGGATGCTGTGACCCGGGGATGCCTCGGAGGCGTCTCCTTCTGTTTTATCTCCCATACGGGACAGGTTCAACCCTGTGGCTATCTCGAATTGAACTGCGGAAATGTCAGGGAAAAGCCTTTCCAGGAGATCTGGGCCTCATCGCCCATCTTCCAGGATCTTCGAAATTTCGAGGGTTATCATGGAAAATGCGGGCGATGCGAGTTCCGAAAAGTCTGCGGAGGCTGCCGGGCCCGGGCTTACGAAATCTCCGGAAACTATATGGCGGAGGAACCTTATTGCGTCTATGAGCCGGCTTAAATCAATTTAATCTATTCGCTCAGGAAGACCCCTGTTGGATATGAAACCATTTTTTAAATCCTTTTTTCGCTTCCGGATCAGTCTCACCCTCAAATTCCTCATGGCCATGATCTTTCTGGTCGTTATGACCTCTGCGGCTTTCGGATGGTTCTACCTTGGAAGAGAGGCCTCCCACCTTCAAGGCCAGTTAGAGACTAAAGTGTTTCATGAACGGCTGTTTGAATTGAAGAGGGACATCTTCTTCGTCGCCTTAGGGGTCATCGGCATTGGATTTTTACTCACCCTCATCTTTACCCGCATTCTCCTCAAACCCATCGAAGAGCTGGCTTCCGCCACGGAGAAGATCACAGAAGGCGATCTGTCCCAGGCCGTTGCAATTCACTCCAGGGATGAGATCGGAGATCTCGCCAGGGCCTTCAATCAGATGACCCTTCAGTTGAAAGACTCCAGGAATGATCTGGAGAAAAAAGTGGAGGAACGAACCTATCAGCTGGAGGGGAACATCGCCGAGATCAACAATGCCAGGACGGTAACGCTGAAAATGCTCGAAAACCTGCAGTCTGCCAAATTGGAACTGGAAAGGGTCAATCTCGAGCTTAAGGAGGCGGACGAGACCCGGATGAAATTCATCGGGATCGCTTCCCATGAGTTGAAGACCCCGCTCACCGCCATTAAAGCCAATGTTGACTTTATCCTCTCCGAGAAAGGAGGAAAAGTGCCTGAGGGTTTAATGTCCCATCTTCTCACGATCCAGAGAAACACCAACCGGATCCAGGGAACCATGGACCATATGCTTAACCTCGCCCGGATCAAATCAGGCCGTCTCCTCATCGAACGAGAGCCGATTTTCCTTTCCGAAGTGGTTGGGGGATATATCCACGAGGTGAAACCGGTGGATAAGAACCTCACCATCCAGGTCGATATTCCTGAAGATCTCCGCGTGTATGCCGACCGGAACCGCCTCCATGATATCTTTATCAATCTCCTTTCGAACGCCTTTAAATTTACTCCGGATGAAGGAAAGGTTTCGGTTGTCGCCGGTCAAAAGGATGATGAAATTGTTCACGAAATTCGGGACACCGGGATGGGCATCCCGGAAGATAAACTTCAGAAGGTCTTCGAAGAATTTTTCCAGGTCGAAGGGGGGAAATACGGTGGTGCAGGCCTCGGCCTTTCCATTGCCAAAGAGGTGATTGAAGAACATGGAGGAAAGATCTGGGCCGAATCCCGGCCCGGAAAAGGCTCTATCTTCTTTTTCACTCTCCCCGCCTTTAGGGAGAAGAAAGATGGATAATCAGTCCGTTCCTAAAGAAGGTAAGGGCAAGGTTTTGATCGTCGACGATGCCCCGGATACCCGGGAAATCATCCGGAAACTTCTCCGCTATGAAGGATACGAAGTCATCACCGCCTCGACCGGAGAAGAAGGGGTGGAGAAAACGGAGAAAGGGAAACCGGACGTCATATTGATGGATATTAATCTTCCCGGTATTGATGGGACGGAAGCCCTGAAAAAGATCAGGGAGATCAATCCTATTCAATGCGTCATCATGCTGACCGCCTATGCCACGCTGGACAATGCCATCCAGGCCCTCAAGGAAGGCGCCTCGGATTTCGTCAAAAAGCCCTTCGAGAATGACCACCTGGTTCATATCGTCAACCAATGTCTCGAAAAATACCTTACCCTAAAGGAGAAAGAAAAACTGGAGGAGGAGGTCAGGAGACTTTCCATCACCGATGATCTGACCGGTCTTTACAACCACCGCCAATTCTTCAAAACCCTGGAATCCGAACTGGTCCGGATGAAGCGCCAGAAGACCTCCCTTTCGCTCTTGATGTTCGATCTCGATAATTTTAAAAGGTTCAACGATCTTTATGGGCATCTGGAGGGGGATAAGGTATTGAAAAAGATTGGAGAAGTGGTGAGACATTCCATCCGGAACAATGTCGATTCCGGCTACCGTTACGGAGGCGACGAATTTGCTGCCCTCCTCATCGGCGCCACGTATGAGCACGCTCTTAGCATTGCGGACCGAATTCGTTCCACGATCGAACATTCCGGGTTTGAAAAGATTACGGTAAGCGTCGGTCTGGCCGAATTCAAGGAGGACTTCGGCCTGGAAGGGTTTGTTAAAGCGGCCGATGATGCCTTGTATGTGGCCAAGCATTCCGGAGGAAACCGTGTTCATACGAATGGTCCCTGATCCTATTGGAACGAAAGATCAAAAAGATAATTATCCGAAAGGGTCTATTTGAAATTCCAAATCATTTTAACTCTTCGAAAAAGGGTGTCTAATCCCCCTTCATCCCCCTTTGGTCTCCGACCCAGCTTCCGGCTCAGAAGAGCCTCTGGCTCGGAGAGAGCGGTCTCTGACCCGGAGGGCAAAAGGGGGAGATATTTTTTCTTCCCTTTGGCAAAGGGAGGAATTCCCCCTCTTTGGAAAAGAGGGGTTAGGGGAGATTTTAAGAATGATATGTCTTCTCAATTATGGACTCCTTAGTATGCCTGATCGTCCCAAACTCTTTCTGATTGATGGTTCCTCCTATATCTACCGGGCCTTCTATGCCATTCGCCACCTCTCCAATTCAAAAGGCCTTCCGACCAACGCGATTTACGGGTTTATCCAGATGCTTCTCAAGGTGCTCAAAGATCACCGGCCCGACTATCTTGCCGTTGTCTTCGACTCGAAGGCGCCTACCTTCCGGAGCGAGTCCTTTAAGGCCTATAAGGCCAACCGGCCTGCTATGCCGGAGGAGCTCATTCCTCAGATTCCGTATATCAAGAAGATCATCGGAGGTTATCGCATAGCCACATTGGAGATGGAGGGGTATGAGGCCGATGATCTCATCGGGACCGTGGCAAAAGGTTTGGAATCGGAAGTCGATGTGGTGGTCATCACCGGAGACAAGGACCTCCTCCAGCTGGTAGGCGACCGGATTCAGGTTTATGACACCATGAAGGAGAAAAGGTTCGGGGAGGAGGAGGTCATCGAACGCTTCGGTGTAAGGCCTGACCAGGTCGTGGAGGTGATGGGCCTGGCAGGAGACCCCATTGACAATATCCCCGGGGTCCCCGGAATCGGAGAGAAGACGGCGATCGAATTGATCAAGACCTTTGGGTCGATCGATCATCTCTTAAACCACCTGGACCGGATCCCCCAGAAAAAATTGAAGGAGAAATTGGAAACCCACGGCGAGCTGGCGCGGCTCAGCCGGAAGTTAGCCACGATCCATACCGATGTCCCCATCGCCTACCGGAAAGAGGATTTCGCTCTCTCTTCTCCGGACCCGGGAAGCCTCAGGGATCTCTTTAAAGAATTGGAGTTCAATAAACTTCTCAGGGATCTTCCTGAAGAAATTCCGCAAGGGCAGGCGGACCGGGATTATCGTCTGGTGACGAACCAGGAGGAATTCCTCTCATTGTTACAGGAGCTGAGAGAATCGAAATGCTTTGCCATCGATATCGAGACCACCTCCCCCTATCCGGTGTGGGCTGGTCTGGTTGGGATCAGCCTCTCCCATACTCCCCATCAGGCCTTCTATATCCCCCTCGGCCATCGGCACGGCGAGCAACTCCCACTTCCCCGCGTGCTGGAAGAGTTAAGACCTCTGCTGGAGGATGAAAGGGTGAAGAAGGTAGGGCAGAATATAAAATATGACTGGATCGTCTTGAAACGTTACGGTGTCGGTATTCGAGGGATTTCCTTCGATACGATGATCGCCTCCTATCTTCTTAATCCCACCAAACATAACCACAACCTCGGCGAGATCAGCCGTGAGTATTTGGATCGGGCAGTGACGGATTACAAAGAGGTGGCTGGAGCAAAGGGGATGACCTTCGATCAGGTCGATCTTGAAAGGGCCAGGGATTACAGTTGTGAGGACGCGGATGTGACCCTCCAGCTCTCCCATCTCCTCCT
>MGQQ01000084.1 GCA_001798855.1 Deltaproteobacteria bacterium RBG_16_49_23
GAAGAGACCCGGAATCTCCATTACGGTTTCAGGCGTCACGGATATCGTCCAGGGGATGATGGATGAAGCAGGCCTGGGTCGTATCCACACCGTCGAGTATTCCATGGGAACATGGGGTCAGACTGAGAAGCTACCCGATTATGATGTTTTGAAGATCACCACGATGTGTGGCCATGCCATGATTGCCAACGACCTGGTGGGGAAGATGATCCGGGATATCAAACGGGGTAGAAAGACACTGGATGAAGTAGCGGTGGAGATGGCCAAGTGTTGTACTTGCGGCAATTTGAACTTGACCCGTGCGAAAACGATGTTGAAAGAGATGTCGCCCCTCTATGTGATCAACAGCTATTGAACCATCTGTATTCGGGACATAAGGAAGGAGTGAAAAATGCGATATATCATTATTGGAGGAAGTGCTGCGGGGATTAGTGCCGTCGAGGCTATTCGGTCTATCGATCAGACCTCCTCCATCGAGCTGTTCAGCGGTGAAGGGACTCCCTTCTACTCGCGTGTTTTACTGAGTTACTATATTGCCGGAGCCATTACAAAGGAAGAGTTGCATTTCAGGCCCCTGGAGTTCTTCGCAGACAATAAAGTCAACGCTCATCTGGGTCAGAGAGTCAGTCAGGTTTTACCTGAGTCAAAATCGATCCGAATGGGAGACGGAAGAGAGTATCCTTTTGACCGATTACTGATCGCATCGGGTTCGTCCCCAAAGATTATGGAGGTTCCGGGGAAGGATAAAAAGGGGGTTGTGGTCATGAGGAATATCGATCACGCCCAGGAGATTGTCAACCGTGTAGAGGAAATGAAAACAGCGTGCGTACTGGGAGGAGGGCTGATCGGCCTGAGGACGGGTTATGCCCTTTCGGTTCGGGGCGTGAAGGTGAAGATCATTGTTAAATCAAGTCATGTCCTTTCTCAGATGTTAGACCAGGAATCAGCAGAAATGATCCAGGGAACGATGCGCCAGCATGGTGTTGATATCCGGACGGGCCGGGATGCTGTTGAGATTGTAGGAAAGGAATCGGTTGAGGGGATCATCCTTGATGATGGAGAGCGAATCAATTGCCAACTCGTTGTCATTGGGAAGGGTGTCCAGCCCAATGTCGATTTCCTCTCATCCACTCAGATTAAAGTCAATGAGGGGATTGTTGCAGATGAGACCATGATGACCAGTGTGCCGGATATTTACGTGGCTGGGGATGTGGCAGAGACTTATGACCTTACCACCGGAAGGACGAGTGTCAATGCCATTTGGCCATGCGCTTTTGAACAAGGCCGTGTGGCAGGTTTGAACATGGCCGGTAAAAAAGCCAAATATGAGGGGTCTTTCCGGATGAATTCACTCGACTTTTATGGACTGCCTGTGATTTCAATGGGAATCACCCGTATCGATGGGAATGGATTCCAACAGTTCCAGAAGAAGACGGAAAATACTTATCGGAAACTTGTCCTAAGGGATGGGCGTATCGTTGGAGCGATTCTGGTCGGTCAGGTTCAAAAGGCAGGGATCCTGGCCACTCTTTTGAAGAAGCGGGTGAATGTTTCGGATATCATCCCCCTGTTAATGAGTCATAGACTCAATTTTGCCGAATTATTACCCTTGACCCAACAGAATCGAGAAAGATTCAATGAGGTTGAATATAGAGAGCTAAGTCAACGACCGTTGGCATCGAGACGTTAAGAGATTTCTGAAAAAGTCCAGAAATCTTTGTAATCAAGAGAGCGTGAAATAGTTTTTCAAAGCTCTATTTAGGAGGATAAGATGAAAGTGATCAAGGTAGATCCAGAAAAATGTACACAATGTCATACCTGTGACCTCTGGTGTGGCATTGAGATCGGCTCTGAGAAGAAGGAGCTGAATAACGCCATTCATGAGAAACCGCAGCCTGTCCCCCGAGTTTATGTAGAGGGGAATAACTTCCCCCTTCATTGTCGCCATTGTGAAGTGGCCCCTTGTATTGACGCCTGTCCCAATGGAACGATGCGAAGAGACCCGGCGACGGGGCTGGTCTATGTCTATGAGCCGACCTGCATTGCGTGCTGGATGTGTGTGATGGTCTGCCCCTTTGGAATTATTGCCCCATCGCCCTCGATCCATGTCGCTGTAAAATGCGACCGCTGCCGGAACATGGAGTACCCCATCTGTGTGGATGTCTGTCCCACGAAGGCATTGGCTCTGGAGGAAAGGGAGGAGGGAGCGACCTGGTATGGGTATGCCCCCAAGCGGAGTTATTAACGGAATACCTGTAGTCGCAGGCTTTAGCCTGCGAATTTACTGGTGACAGATTAGAAAGGAGAGGAAGAGATGGATTTCGTACAAAGAAAGACTGCGGATAGTGTGGTAGATCATTTTTTAAAGGAAGCAGCAGAGAAAGAGATTCCATTAGTGTGGGATCGCTATGAAGGGTCGCTTCCCCAGTGTGGGTTTTGTGAGACTGGATTGAATTGCAGGGATTGTCTACAGGGGCCTTGCATCAGCCATCCTTTCAAGGATCAGAACAAGGTGGGTATCTGCGGAAAAGACAAGGATATCCTTGCCGTTCATTCTTTCATCAGGCTGGTGGTACAGGGGGCAATGGGTTACCTGGATCAACTGACCGATTTTGCCAAGGACGTTGAAGCTGGGGAAGGGTCTCCCAAGCGAAAACAGGAGGCGGTTAAGCTTATCAAGGATATCCAGGGCATGTGGGGAGATGGAAATACGGACGTCATGAAAAAGTTTCCGAAGGCCCTTATCGACGGTTGGAAGGCAGCAGGCATCTATCCGGATGGAATTGGCAGCGCCCTGTTCAAGGTGTCTCAGAAATTGGATGGAGGGGTCGGAAATGTTGAGGAGACTCTTCTTTGGGCATTCAAGGGGGCCCTCATGGGTTGTGCAGCCCAGATGCTTCAGGGAAGATTGAAGACAGCTGTTTTTGGAGATACCGCTCCCACGAACGTGGAGGTCAATCTGGGTGTGCTTCCGAAAGACCTGCCCGTTGTTCTTCTCTATGGTCATTTCTCTCCTTTTTTGAAACAGAAGATTGCTGACGAAGCCAAAGGGAAGAAGGTGAAAGTCATGGGGGTCTGCACGGATCCCTTTGTTCCACCTTATTCTTTTTCTCCAGTCACCAACTATGGCTCCCAGGAGATACCTCTAATGACAGGAGCGGTGGACTTGATTGTGGCCGGCGACCAATGTGTCAATCCCTCTTTGGCGGAATTGGCTAAGATTTGGAAGGTGGAAGTCGTCCCCACAGAAGTTTTAAATAGGGGAGATGTGAGCTCTTTTGCCAGGGAGATCATTGGAATGGCTCAAGAGGCTTTTAAGGCTCGCAGTGAGGTAGCCAGAGACATCCCTAATATTAAAGAGTCGGGTATCATGGGTTTTTCTGCAAAGAACATCCATGCGGACAAGGTGGTGAAGGGACTTTCAGATGGAAAAATTAAGGGAATCGCCATCCTGGCGGGATGTAACAATGTCAAGTTCACACAGGATCAAGAGATTGTTTCAATCGCCCGTGAGTTATTGAAAAAAGATATTTTCTGTGTCTCAGAGGGGTGTGCCAGTGTGGGTCTTGCCAAATTCGGGTTATTAAATCCCAAACAGCGTGATGCCAGTTGTGGCAAGAGGTTATCGGCTCTGCTTGCTTCTCTGGGGAAGAATGTCCCGGCAGTCATCGATCTCGGAAGTTGTGAAAATAGCGGCGTGACCGATTTCTTACTGAACATGGCAAGCGTGGGGAAAAAGCCTATCAAAGAATTTCCGATCGTGGCCTGTTTTCCTGAGGCTAACCGGACCAAGGCAGTAGCCAGGGCAGCCTGGACTGTGGCCATGGGAATCCCGACCTATTTCTGGCCATTTCTGCCTGTCACCGGAAGTCAGAAGATCATAGAGTCCCTGAGTGGATTCTGTTTAGAAAAATTCGGCGCAAAGCTTTATGTCATCACGGAAAAAATGGATTATACCAAGAAAGCGGAATTGCTTGTGAAAAGTCTAAAAAAGGCGTAGGGTCTTCAATGTTTCATGAGATTTTTGTGCTTTCTTCGCTATGAAGAAAGAGGCTGTTGTATCATTCCAAAAATGCAGGGAAAGGAGGATCTGAAATGAAGATGAACAAATGGTTACAAGTAACAACAATGGTGTTTCTTACGATCCTGGTTTTTGTCAGTGGAGCCCAGGCAGCCGATTGGAAGCCAACCAAACCGATCGAGTTCGTGGCTCCCTTTGCTCCGGGGGGTGGCAGCGACGTATTAGCCCGGTCTATTGCCAGCATCATTGAGGGAGAGAAATTATGTCCGGTACCCCTCCTCGTTGCTAACAAAGCTGGCGGCAGCGGCCTCGTTGGAACGACAGCGGTCGTCCAGCAGAAAGGGGATCCTCATGTCCTTGTGACCTACATCCCCGGTCAGGCGCAAGCGGCCTTGGTAGCAGGGAAGGGAGCTCCCACCTATCGTGAGCTCACCATGATCTGCGGCCTGGCCCTCGATGAACAGTTGATTGTCGTAAAGACCGATTCGCGTTTCAAAACAATTCAAGACATCATCGCTGAGTCAAAAAAGCGTCCAGGAGAATTGACCATTGCAGGAACGGGCTCAGGCCAGGACGACCATATATGCACGCGCGTTTTCGAACGATCTGCAGGAATCAAATTTCGTTATGTTCCCTTCAAAAGCGGTGGGGAATGCATTACAGCCCTTCTGGGTGGACACGTGGATATGATCTGGGCCAATCCTCCTGAATTCGTGCCCCAGTGGGAGGCAAAGATGGTTCGTCCTGTGGCCGTTGCAAAACTTACACGCATGCCGGATTTCCCGGATGTGCCCACCCTGAAAGAAATAGGCCATACTGTAACCTACTTCTTTTACCGAGGTATTGCTGCCCCCCAGGGCATCCCAGTTGAAGCCGCAGCTTTTTATGAGAATATGTTTAAACGAATGGTGGATTCATCTGCGTGGAAGGAAAAATATCTAAAAAAATACATGCTTAGCCCGAGTTGGATGGGGAGCAAGGAGTTTGCAAAGGTCGTTGCCCAGAATGAAGAAGAATCGAAGGAGACCCTGAAGGATCTGGGACTCCTTAAGTAAAGGTTCTTCCGGCTTTTGTGTAGGTGCTTCCCCTTTATAACCCCTCCACACCTCCCCTTAATGTAAGGGGAGGCTGGGTGGGGTTATCATAGAGGGAACGGAGGATTCGGTTGGAGCATAGAGATGCGACTTGCTGACCTCATAGGCGGAGTAATCGTTCTGATATTAGGAGTGGCCGCGATCTATTTTTCCTCGCAACTTGAATATTATTCTGAATTCGGTCCGGGGCCTGGATTTTTACCTCTTTGGGTAGGAATCTGTATCACGGGTTTTGCCATCGTCCTCATTTTCAACATCTTAAGAAAACATGAAAAAGCAGGAGCTTTTTTAAAACCCCGAACCAGGGAAGGGTTCAAACTGCTCATCATCATTATTGCGACTTTTTTCCTTTTACCTCACCTCGGTTTTTCTATTGGTTTCGGTCTTTTTGCTGGACTCACCATGCGTTTCATGGGAAGACATCGCTGGTTTGTTTGCGGTCTCACAGCCGTTGGGATAGCCATTGGCATTCGTTACGTCTTTGGTCATTGGCTGAGCATCCCACTGCCAAAAGGCATCGCGGGATGGTAGTTCGCCCCGTTAGAAAAGGCGTAAGCCCGCCCTTTCTGCAGGGTTAATTAAGTTTCAATTCTATAATCCCCGTCATGAATGGCTTGACATTCTAACGGGGTAAAGGACGGATATGGATCTGCTTCAAAATCTCTATATGGGGTTCTCCATCTCCCTTACCCCGATAAACATTCTCTACTGCCTTGCGGGATGCTTCTTAGGACAAATTGTTGGCGTCCTGCCAGGCATTGGAGCGCCGACCGCCGTGGCCCTGCTCCTCCCTCTGACTTTTTCAATTAACCCCACCTCTGCCATCATTATGTTTGCTGGCATCTATTATGGGGTGGCTTATGGAGGAACAATTACTTCAGTCCTCATCAATGTCCCGGGTGAATCCTCCACGGTCATGACCTGTCTCGATGGATACCAGATGGCCCTTAAGGGCCGGGCTGGAGCGGCTCTATCCGTTGCAGCCATCGGCTCCTGGATTGCGGGAACGATTGCTGTCGCTATTCTAATGTGTTTTGCACCGGCCCTGGCCAATTTTGCCCTCCGCTTTGGACCGTCTGAGTTCTTTGGTCTGGCCTTCATGTCCTTCGGACTGCTTACCGTTTTCGGAGCGGAAGAGCCCATAAAGACGATCATCTCCACGCTGATCGGCCTACTCATTGCGACGATCGGGCTTGATGTGGTAAGTGGCATGCCCAGGTTTACTTTTGGTATGCCCCAGCTATTCGGTGGATTTGATTTCATCGTCATGATTTGTGGCATCTTCGGACTGGCTGAGGTTTTCAATAGCATTGAGGAACCTGAGGAAGGCCAGCTCATTAAGGAGAAGATGCGACTCCGTGATCTCTTCCTCACGAAGGCGGAGTGGGTCGCCTCGCGATGGGCCATCCTGCGAGGCACAATCATCGGGTTCCTCACAGGGATTATCCCGGCTGGCGGGATCACAACAGCCTCCTTCCTCGCGTATCTTGCAGAGAAAAGGGTCTCAAGGCATCCTGAGGATTTTGGGAAAGGAGCGATCGAGGGAGTGGCCTCACCCGAAGCGGCAAACAATGCTGCTTCGATCAGCGGATTTGCTCCGCTCCTCGCTTTGGGGATACCGGGCTCCCCGACAACGGCTGTCATGTTGGCAGGGTTCATGATGTGGGGGATTCGACCAGGGCCTCTGCTTTTTCAGACCAAACCAGATCTCGTATGGGGCCTTATTTCAAGCAAGTTCATCGGGAATCTCATCCTCCTTCTGATGAACATTTTTCTCATCCCTCTATTTGTTATGATCCTGCGCGTACCTTATACTATTTTGATGTGTTTTATTGTCATCTTCGCATCTGTAGGTGCTTTCACTGTCAACAACAACTTCTTCGATGTCTGGATGATGCTCGGATTCGGCATATTGGGCTATATCATGAGGAAACTCAGTTATCCGATCGTCCCCTTGGTCTTAGCCCTGGTTCTTGGAAACCTGGCGGAAAATTCCATTCGCCAAGCCCTCACCATATCCGGAGGAAGTTTTTCCATATTCTTCACAAGACCTATTTCCGTTCTTTTCATTATCGTAGGCATCCTCGCCTACCTCAGCCCGGTGATCCGATGGGCGCTGAAGGGAGTGCGGGGCCCCAAAGTAGAGGTATCCTAAATCCCGGATCCGTAGCCATACATAAGGGTTGAATTCGACTGTTTGAAGTTAGATAGAAGCAGAGCCTTTTGGCCTGGCTAACGAATCGCCCCTTTCTGAGGAAATGTTAAACCATCTTTTAAGAATGTCAAAGAAAAAGATGAAATAATATTAGTCTTATGAATACAGAAACTTATAAGATTATATTTTTATTAAATGGTTTATAATAGAAAGATTTATCAAATTCTGTCCGGGGTCAAAACAAGAAAATTGGATACAAATTTTAGGATTCCTTCTTGACAGGCTGCTTAAATAAGGAAGGCGTATGGATTCAGTAAACCTGGCGCAGATGTACAATTTAATTCAGGTTCTTCGTGTAATCGAGTGGGTCATTTCTGCCTTTTCTCTCCCCCTCTTTGGCCGCCGGCCCATAGGGCTTCCGGCTCGGAGAGCGCTACAGCTCGGAGAGCCTCTGGCCTGGAGGGCAAAGGTGGGTGAGCCTGCCTGCCGGTAGGCAGGGGGAGATTTTATAAATCATAAGCAACTCCATATTCCTTCCATCACTCCGCCAATATTCTCGAAGACATCCCTGTCATATTTTTTCTGAGATGCTGCGATAATGTTTTCAACTATTTATCGTAAGAAAGGATTTGTTCTTAAAATCCTCCTCCATCCCCCTTTGCTAAACTGATCCTTACCCATAAATAGGGGCGCTGGACACAAGGGGCACCCTGATAGATTCCCCATCCCCCTCTCTCCGAGCCAGAGGCTCTCCGAGCCGGCGGCCTGACCTCCCCCTTGAAGGGGGAGGAACGTGGGGATTACCTTCTCTTTCATTAGGAGGACCATAGCGATTATCCTCCCCTTCAGGGGGAGGGTTGGCCTGCCTGCCGAAGCCTCGGCGCAGGCAGGGGTGGGGGTGGGGTATGCCAAAACCTCAATTTCACCAGTCGTACGTTCCCTCCTTGTGTCCAGCCCCCCGACTTATGGGACACGGTTAGTTTGCTAAAGGGGGATAATAAAGATTATAAGCGACTCATGCGCCCTTACACTTTTTCTCCATGTTTCGCTTCGTAAATCTTCTTCTTGATCTGGCCGATCTGTTTGGTGACGGAGATCTCTTTGGGGCAGACCTCTGTGCACTTCCACAGGGTCTGGCAACCCCATGCCCCATCCTTTTGGTCCAGCAGGGCCATTCTCTCCTCTGAAGCTTCATCCCGGGAATCAAAGAGGTATCGAAAGGCCCGGACGAGGGCCGCAGGCCCGACATATTGTTCCGTCTCTTTATTCTGGTTAATCGGGCAGGAGGCCGTGCAGCAGGCGCAGAGGATACAGCGGATCGCCTCTTCAAAGATTTTGTGATCCTCCGGAGATTGTTTTCTCTCTTGATCGGGCGGAGGTGTTTTTGTGAGGAGGTAGGGTTTGATGGAAAAATATTTTTCAAAAAAAGGATCGAGGTCCACAATCAGATCCTTCACCACTTTGAAGACGGGAAGGGGCTCGATCAGAACCTCCTCCTGAAAACCCCGGACCAGCTTCTGACAGGCCAGACCACAGATGCCATTGATCCTCATCCCATCCGATCCGCAAATCCCATGGCCGCAGGACATTCGGAAGGAGAGCGTGGGGTCCTGCTCCCAGCGAATCCGGTTGAGACAATCGAGAAGCCGGTCCATGGGATCGGCCTCCACCTCAAAATTCTGGTAGTAGGGCTTCTCGTCTTTCCCCGGATCAAAACGGAAGATCTTTAATTTGACGAGCATCATCAACCTCTTCCCCCTCACCCTATCCCTCTCCTCTCCGAGCCAGAGACTGCCAGGGGAGAGGGGAATTTATGGATTCAACTTAAAATCCCTCCCCCTTGACAGGGGAGGGTAAGGGAGGGGGTGACACCCTCTTCTACATTAGTAGAGCGATTCCAAAATACCATTATAGACCATAAATGGTATCAGGCTTTAGCCTGCGAAAATGGCGCGCCCTAAAGGGTGCGGCTACAAGTGTCGTTGGAATGTTAATTTGGAATCATTTTATTAATAAACTCTCGCTTCGGGTTGAAATCGTGTGATCTTCACGGGCTTATATCTTATCTCCGGTCCCTTTGAAGTCTGCGAGACAAGAGAATGTTTCAGATAGTACCGGTCCGCCCTCTGAGGGAAATCTTCCCGGTAGTGGGCTCCCCGGCTTTCCCTCCGATGGAGGGCGCTGAAGAGGATGACCTCCGAGAGAGTGAGTTGATGGTCGAGCTCCATCGCTTCCATTAACTCAAAATTAAAAGTTTTCTTTTTATCCGTCACGGCTATATTTTTGTATCGTTCTTTCAGAGACCGGATCTCCTCGATCCCTGTCCTCAATCCTTCTTCATTCCGGAAAACCGAACCAACCTCCATCATCAGAGATTGCATCCTTTGTCGAATGTCAACGATCCTCTCTCTCCCTTTCGAGTTGAAAAAATCTTCGATCTTCTGTTCCACGATTCTTAATGAATCGTTTGAGATTGTCGAATGCCCATATTTTGAAATCGCTTGCTTCATGGCCAGTCCGCATCTCCGTCCGAATACAACCAGATCAAGAAGGGAATTGCAACCGAGCCGGTTGGCGCCGTGGACGGAGACGCAGGCGCACTCTCCTGCCGCAAACAATCCCTGGGCGATTGAGCCTTTTTCATCCAGGAGGACTCTCCCATTCACATCGGTGGGGATGCCGCCCATGACATAATGACAGGTGGGCTTCACGGGAATGGGATCGTAAACAGGATCAATGCCTAAATAGATTCTGACAAAGGAGGCAATCTCCCAGAGCTTCTCCTCAATCTTCTCTTTTTCAAGGTGGGTGAGATCGAGATGAACATATGCCTTTCCGCCGATTCCCCTTTTCTGACGGATCTCGGTCAGGATGGCCCTTGAAACGATATCCCTCGCTGCCAGGTCTTTCACCGCGGGAGCATAGCGCTCCATAAATCGTTCACCCAGCCTGTTCCTTAAAAGTCCGCCCTCGCCCCTTGCCGCCTCGCTCACGAGGATCCCCATCGGATAAAGCCCTGTAGGATGAAATTGAACAAACTCCATATCCTCAAGCGGGATGCCCGACCTGTAGGCGAGGCTCAGCCCATCACCGGTCGATGCAAAACCATTGGAAGTCGTCTTATAGATCTGACCGCACCCTCCTGTGGCCAAAAGAATGACTTTAGCCTGAATGAGCCGGAGCTCCCCTGTCGCAAGATCGTAGAGAACTGCGCCCGCATATCTTCCCCTTTCCATGACAAGGGAGAGGAGATAATGTTCGGAGTAGAATTTTACCCGATGGCGCAGGCACTGATCGTATAAGGTGTCGAGGACGACCCTTCCGGTGTGATCTGCCGCATGGCAAGCCCTCTTCACGGGATGCTTGCCATAATCGCGGGTGTGACCGCCGAAGTTTCGTTGGGCGATCCTTCCTTCGGGGGTCCTGCTGAAGGGAACCCCCATATGTTCGAGTTCATAAATCGCCCGGGGAGCATCCTTGACCATGATCTCAATGGCATCCTGATCGCCGAGGTAGTCGCTTCCTTTCACCGTATCGAAGAGATGCCATTCCCACCGGTCCTCTTCTTCATTTCCAAGCGAGGCGGTAATCCCGCCCTGCGCCGTGCCCGAATGGGAACGCGTGGGAAAGACCTTGCTCACCACAGCCACCGTGGCCTGATCCACGCACTCCACAGCCGCCCGAAGGCCTGCCAGACCTGCTCCAATGATGAGGATATCAACCTGGATGTTCATTCAGACCGCTCTTCGACGGGGATATATTCACAGGCCTGGGGACCGCAATAGGTCCCGACATAATCGGCGTCGGGCCGGTAGAGTTCGGGTTTCGGCTGGGCTTCAGCAAACTTTTCTTCGATGATATGTGCGGTCCAGCCCGAAATCCTCGATAGGGCAAAGATCGGGGTAAAAAGATCCGTCGGAATTCCCATCATGTGATAGACAGAAGCGCTGTAAAGATCCACATTGGCATAGATCTCTTTTCCCTTCGTCTTTCTGACCCCCTCCTTCGTCGCCGCCTCAATGGCCTTGGTCAATTCGCACCACCGGGGATCCCCTGTCCGGCCGGCCATGCGTCCGCATATCTCCCTGAGGATAGATGCCCTGGGATCTTCGGTGCGGTAGACGGCGTGTCCCATCCCCATGATCTTTCCTCCCTTCAGGAGTCTTTCCATCACCCAGGGTTTGACGCGATCCACTTCTCCAATCTCCAATAACATTCTCATCACTTCGCTATTGGCTCCCCCATGGAGTTCTCCGGAGAGGGCGCCCATTGCTGCGGCAACAGCGGCATACATGTGGGCGTGTGTGGAGGCGACCTCCCGCCCTGCGAAGGTAGAGGCATTAAAGGAATGCTCGGCATGCAGGATAAGACAGATATCAACATCCCTTGCCACGCCCGGATCAGGGAGAGAATCCTTTAACATATAGAGAAAATTAGCTGCATGGGAAAGCTCCGGATGGGGCGGGAGGGGGGGGAGCCCTCTCCGGATACGATCCCAGGCCGCAAGGAGGGTGGGCAATTTAGCAATCAGCCTGAGCGCCTTTCTCATGTTGGCTTCCTTTGTCTCTTCTCTCAACTGAGAATCATAACCCGCCAGCGCTGGAATCGAGGCCTGGAGCACATCCATGGAAGAGGCGGATCCCGGCAGCATCCCAAAAAAATCAAATAGGGTTGCAGGGACCTCTCTCTCCGAAGCCATCTCCGACTGAAATCTCTTCAATTCATCTCTTGAGGGAAGATGATCCCTGAGAAGAAGAAAGGCAATCTCTTCGTAGGTGGAGGACCGGGAGAGATCGATCACATTGAAACCCCGGTAGATGAGAATCCCTTTCTCTCCATCCACATCCGAGATGCGGGTATCCGCCACCTTCACTCCCCGAAGCCCGATATTCTTGGTTTCTAAACTCTCATTCATTTTCTTCACTCCACCACACTCCTCTCTGATCCTCCCGGGCGCCTGCAGAAATCCAAAGAAGCCTTTCCCTCACAATGATGTCTGACTATTATGATATACAGAATTTTTCCAGTAATTCAATAGTTTTTTGTAAGACTTTACCGCTTTACCCCGAGGGACGTAGGTGAAAATTGATACTTTTTATGACGAATGACTTTCCACAGACGCAATAAACTCGAGAACCGCCGTCCTATTGTCACCGGCTCCCAAGGGTAATTCAATACTAAGTTGTTCCAAAGGTCAAACCCATTTCTCAAGAGAAAGTGGACAGGGCGTCCATTTTTCATCTGTCACCTACGTTCTCAGGGAAGAGAGAATCAGTCTGTTTGTATTTTATGAATATGATTTTGACAAAATTGGACGAAAAAATATTTCCTGGATTAGATTCACTCAAAATATTCTTTTGTGAATTTAGTAATTTCAATAAGTTGCGCGTGTTAGAAAGGGGCATCGGATTTGCATATAATCGTTTGGAAGGAGGTTTTGCTGTGAATGTTCGTCTCCCTATTTTGATCGTATTCTTCTTTATCTTATTCTTCTTGATCCAAGCCTGCCCCTGCTTTGGGCAGCATTTTTTTCTTTTAGCCAAGAATGAAGAAGTAGTAAAAGAGGGACCTGACCCGGCCGTTGAGGAGTACGAAAAAGAGAAGCTTGCCAAATTGAAGAAGAATATTGGCAGACGGTTGTTGGCGGTCAGGACAATCAACCCGGCAGAATTCTACGAATCCCCGGATGATTTAGAAAGAAAATTAAACATAAAAAGGGAGAAAGAAGGGTTTGTGATCATGGGGGTGGTTCAGAATCAATTGGGGACGATGAATTTCTACCAGGTAAAATTTGATACGGATCAGACAGGGTATTTAAGCGCGGATGGGAACTATTTGCAAATCAAAATTAAGGAAGGGAGTCTCATTTCTGTTTCGAGAAAAACAACCGCTAAGAAGAAAGAGCTAAATCAATCGAAAGCCCTTGCCTCTCGGGCAATAGAGTTGGTAAAAGACCATCTCACCCTGGCCGATCCTGTGACCGGTTCAAAGAGGTCTGTTGAAAAGAGGATGATGGATCAAAAGATAAGTTCTTTCCCAAATCTGAAATGGAGATACGAGGCAAAGGAAATCAGAAACAATCAGTACAGGGTCACGCAATATGCAGGAGAAGGAGCGGGTCCCCCATTGATCAGGACATGGATTGTTGATCTTTCAACGGTGGAGGTCAAGCCAGAAAATCTGGCGGCCAAAGAGATGTATCGATCATTTAATTAAAGTTCCGCGATGGTGTTTTCAATCTTTTTTTGGAGGGTGGGGTCAATATTTCCTCTCCTCCATTCCTGGCTGGCTTCAATTTCAGACCGCCCTAACTCTACTTCTTTACTCTTTTCCTTTTTTGACAAAATGAAGACGTAAGAGAAATCCAACTTTCGCATACGATCGATGATGACATCAGGATCTATCTCCTGAACCACCTTTTCGGCCATGCGTTTCACCTCTCCCTTGTCGTCAAAAATGGTTATTCCTTTGAAACGGTCAAATGGAGAAGACATTGATTACCCTTGCCTCCAATCAAATGCCCCTCACCCATGCCCTCTCCCCGCGGGGGAGAGGGACGGTGAGGGGGATCAGGCTTTTGTCACTTCGAATGAAAGCTGGCCATTGTCGTACTTGACCGGCCTGATGGCTACGTCCATCCCCACCTTTACCTCTTCGAGTTTTATCTCTTTTGCCACACGGGCAAACAACTTCAACCCATTGCCAAAGTCCACGACTCCCATGGTGTAAGGAGGGTCGGCCTCGAAACCCAATGGGGCATAATAGGCGGTGGTGAATGTCTCAAGTTTGCCTTTCTCCGGCATCACAAACCAGTCCATATTCTTTGAAAAACATTTTGCACAGTCAGCCCTTGGAGGAAAGAACTTAACGCCACAATCCTTACAAACAGTCCCTTCGATCTTCCCTTCTGCCAGGAGATCAACAAACCTCGCCGTCTTGGTTATAGCTGCAAAGCTCTTCCTTCCAAATTTCTCGAAACCCATGTCTCACCTCCATTAAAAATAATCAATGCAAAATGGGCAATTAGCAATTATCAATTAACAGTGGGAAAAAACAGTATTCCTTCTTTAAACTGAAGGAAGTAATGTCTCTTTATGTTATTCATTGAAAATTGTTAATTGACCATTGCTAATTTTGCATTGATTTTTGTTAGTCTCTCCCAAAGATTGTTACATTCCCGTAGAGTCCGACGCCGCCAATGTTGTGGACAAGGCCGATGTCCGGTTCGCCGGCTACTTGCATCGGTCCTGTCTCCCCTCGAAGTTGCAGAACAATCGTTCGGATCTGGGATCCGCCCGTCGCGCCAATGGGATGGCCTTTTGAAAGGAGCCCGCCATCCACGTTCACAGGGATTTTTCCTTCTTTATACGTCGCCTTCTCGCGAATGAGCTGTTTACCTTCCCCCGGGGGGGCAAATCCGAGGCCCTCATAGGCCATGATCTCTGCGATGGTGAAACAGTCGTGAACTTCGGCCACCTTGACATCTTTTGCGGTGATTCCGGCCATCTTATATGCCTGGCCGGCTGCGGTATAACCCACACTCAGCCCCCTGGTAAAATCCGGCCTCGCAGCCATATTGACTGCCTCTGATGCCGCTCCGATGCCTAAAACCCAGACCGGTTTCTTGGAAAGGGTTTTTGCTTTCTCGGCATTTGCAAGAATAATACAAGAGCTTCCATCCGCATTCGCACAGCAGTCACCAACCCGGAGCGGCCATGCGACGGGACCTGCCATTTTCGCTTCGGGGTCGCCCTGTTTAAAGTCTCCTGGCTTGATCGGTTTCCTGTAGACAGCCCGATCATTGATGACGCCATAGGTGGATGATTTGATCCTGACATTCATCAGATCGTCATGGGTCAAGCCGTGCTTCGCCATATAGGCCTGTGCATAAAGGGCATAATAGGCAGGCATCATGGTTCCAAAGGGCGCCTCCCACTGGATATCAGAGCCCCTGCCCATCCTCTCCTGGGATTCCGCCGAGGAAATTTCCGACATTTTCTGGAACCCGAGGACAACAATGACATCATGAAGCCCGGATTTAATGAGGCCATAGGCCACTTTTAATCCGGAGCTGCTTGAAGAGCAGACAGTCTCCACATAAAGCGTCGGCTGAGGAATAAGTCCCAGATATTCCGCGAGGACGCCCGCAGGGGAGCGTTGTTTGTCATACTCAGGGGCGGAGCAGAAAACAGAAGCATCCACATCTTTCTGGGTAATGCCCGCATCCTGCATGGCTTCCCTAAAGGCGTCAAAAGCCAATTCACGAATCGAGCCTTCATAACCCCGTACAAATGAAGTTTGCCCAACACCAATGACGGCTACCTCTTTCATCCATAACCTCCCTTTCTCTTTTTAGTAAGACCCAAATTGAGCGATTCCTTTAAAAAGACCTATAAATGACTGGTAGCCGAAGGCTTTAGCCTGCGGTTTCCTCTCACCCATTGGGTGAGAAATCATTTCGGACCCGCCTGCCAAAGAACTTGTTCGGCGGGCAGGTAAAATCACGCAACCTAAAGGTTACGGCTACATTTAAGATAACAAATCGCTCAACTTAGGTAATACTTAAACATAAATGAGATGACATTTTTTTTCAAGTCAATTTTTCCGGGACGCATTCTTCTGGTACTTTCCTACCGCGCGCTGGTGTTCTTCAAAACTCTCAGAAAAATGATGGGATCCATCATTTTTCGAGACGAAATAGAGATAGGGGACAGAAGCGGGGTGGAGGGCAGCCCAGATGGATTCCTTTCCCGGATTGCAGATGGGAGTTGGAGGGAGCCCGGCAAAAAGGTAGGTATTATATGGCGTAGGTCTGAGCAAATGTTCTTTGGTCAGATTGCCATCAAAATTCTGGATTCCATAGATGACGGTGGGGTCACTTTGTAGAGGAATCTTCTTTTTTAAACGATTGTGAAAGACAGCCGAAATGATAGGTTTCTCTTCTGAAAGGGAGGTCTCCTTTTCGATGATGGAGGCCAGGATAACAGCATCTCTTGGACTGATTCCCAGTTGAGAAGCCCTTTCGATCAGGTCGGGACCGAAGACTTTACGAAACTGATGAACCATTGCCTGGATCACTTCCTCAGGGTTCATCTCTTTGATGAAGTGGTAAGTTTCGGGGAAGAGGTAGCCCTCTAATGTCAAACCGATTCTGCCTGAGAAGGGCGCTGACTCCTGATTTTGAACAAGCTGAGAGAGTCCGAGAGAAGTAATATCGGCAGGAGAGGAGGCCCTTTGAAGGAATGCTTCCTTTTCCACAATACCCAGGTCTTCCAGGAGCCGTCCGATTTGAGAAAGGTTATAGCCTTCTGGAATGGTGACGAGATGACGTTTTACTTGCCCCTTGACTAAGTGATTGAGCACTTCAAGGGGAAGCATCCGGGTATGGAATTCATATTCCCCTGCCTTCATCTCCCCCTTCTTTCCCAGAAAGGTAGCCATGGCAATAAAAAAATATCTGTTTCGAAGGATCCCTTCCTTTTCGAGCGTCATTGAAATCCTGCCCAACGGCATCCCTCTTTTGATGGATATGACTTTGGTCGATGAAGTTTGAGAAGGTGGGATGAAAACGAATCCCAGAAGGAAGAGACCCCCCAAAAAGAATAAGGAAAATAAGCCGATGAGTAGGATTTTAGGTCGAAGGAGGTAATTCATCTTTTTGATTCCTGATTTGGTCGAGATATCCCTGAAGAATGAGAACAGCAGCTAATTTATCTATCACTCCCTTTCTTTTTTTTCTGGAAAGATCGGCTTGCAGCAAGGTTCTTGAAGCCTCCACCGTTGAAAGTCTTTCGTCCCGGGTCACAATGGGGAGTTTCATTCTTTCCTTAAGGGCCTTGATCCATTGGAAAACAAATTCTGCCTGTCTCCCCAGGGTCCCGTCCATATTGATGGGGAGGCCGACCACGATCTTCTCAATTTTAAACTGATCAATAATCGATAGGATCTCTCCCAGGTCGTTCGACATTGAGGTCCGTTTAATTGTTTTGAGACCCTGGGCAGTTAATCCAAGTTCGTCACTGATCGCTATTCCAATTGTTTTGGAACCAAGGTCTAACCCCAAAATCCGCATCACTTTATATCTCCCATTTTACGGTTCAATGTCAAGAGGCTGATTTTCAAGAGAAGACGTTTTTTTAAAAAATAAAATAATTTTAATAGGTTATAGTTTTTATGAGAGCAATAAAATTATCTTGACATTAAATGTTGAGTTTGTTATAAATTGCACAATCTAATAAAAGAGAGGGGGCCATTTTTATGGATTTTTCATTAACAGAAGAACAAGTGGCAATGCGTGAAATGGCAAAAAGTTTTGCGGAGAAGAAGATTGCCCCGACGATGGAGGAAGACGAGAAAGAACATCGTTTCCGGCGGGAGATTGTTAAAGAAATGGCCAAACTGGGGTTCTTTGGATGTATTGCGCCTGAGAAATATGGTGGAAATGAGACGGGGTATCTTGCGGCCTCTGTGATGACTGAAGAGATCGCAAGAATCTCCCCGTCTTGGGGACTCCCTTTCAATCTTCAAATGAATTCGATCCAGTCTGTCCTTCTTAATTTTGGAACGGAGGAACAGAGGGAACGCTGGATTCCCAAATTGATCAATGCTGACTTACTGGGGTGTTTTGCCATCACCGAGGCCAATACCGGGTCGGATGTTGCCTCCATGAAGTCAACGGCAGTAGAGACAGAGGGAGGATTTGTTCTGAACGGGACCAAGATGTGGATTTCAGGGGTGCCTGTGGCTGATCTTGGCATCGTCTATATGTATACTGACAAGGCAGCAAAACATCGCGGCATGTCAGCCTTTATCGTAGATATGCATGCCCCGGGCGTCACCCAAAAATCGATTGATTCGAAATTGGGCCTTTTCTGTGCTCCGACAGGGGAAATCATTTTTGAGGATGTGAAGGCGCCGAAGGACTGTCTGGTGGGCCAAAAAGGAGATGGATTTAAAATTTGCATGTCCATGCTTGATAATACTCGGCTTTCTTCCGCATCACGGGCCGTTGGGGTGGCCAGAGCATGTCTCGAACACTCTGTCCGGTATGCCAATGAACGAGAGCAGTTTGGACAACCCATTCCAATTTCCAAATGATCCAGGAACAGATTGCAGAAATGTATGTGGAAGAACAGGCTGCCCGGCTGCTGGTTTATCGAGCCGCCTGCAATAGAGACTTGGGACAGCGGAACACCATCGAGGTATCCTGTGCAAAATTTTATGCTGCAGAGGTGGCTGTCAAAGCCGCAAATCAGGCGGTGAAGATTTTCGGATCTTATGGTTTTTCCAGTGAATATCCGGTTGAGAGGCTTTATCGGGATGCGAAGTCCTACCAGATTGTGGAAGGAACGTCCAATATCCAGAAGATGATTATCGCCAGAAATGCATTGGGGCTGAAGTAAATAAAAAAGAAATCGGTTGTTAAGAGGAGGTTATCATTATGGGGACATCAGTAACTGTACCAATGGTAGGAAAGATAGTTTCGGTTTCCGTCAAGGCAGGAGATAAAATAAAAGAGGATGATCAAGTGGCTGTTTTGGAAGCGATGAAGATGGAGATGCCCATCGTGGCTCCGGTTAGCGGGACAGTCAAAGAGATCTGCGTGGGCCCCGGACAGGAAGTTGAGGCAGAGGCAGTGATTGCTGTGATTGAATGAGGAAAGGGGGGATAAAAAAAGCACATGAATGAGGTTTTTTTATCCAGTTTGAGTATTCGGCCCATGACCGTTGGAGATATTGATGCGATCGTTGACATCGACCGCAGGGTTATCGGAAAGTCGAGGCTGGATTACTGGGAGAAGCTCGTTCCTCAGAATCCACAGTATCCTTTTTCCTCTCTGGTAGCTGAGTTTGAAGGGAAGGTGATCGGGTTTGTGGTAGGGGAAGTGAGCGGATGGGAGTTTGGTGTTCCTGATACGATCGGGTGGCTCAGTATCATCGGTGTGGATCCGGACTATCAGCACAAAGGCGTGGCGAGAAGATTGAGCCAGGAATTTGTTAAAAATCTTAAGACGATTGGCGTCAGCGTCATCTATACCCTGGTGAACTGGAACGATTGGGACCTCCTCAAGTTTTTCCGGGCGATGGGGTTTGCAAGAGGAGGAGATATGATCAACCTGGAACTGAAGGTTGAATGATGTCGGAGGATGGAGGATGGAGGCAAAACATCTATCCTCGAATGCACTGTTCCTCCACGGCCTCGGCAAGGCGAAGCCGAGAGTGGCAAACGGAGTCATCTTCCCTCGAAATGAAAGGAGTTGCGGATGGGTCGGCTGGAAGGTAAGGCTGCCGTTGTAACAGGCGGAGGGAGAGGAATCGGAAGGGCTATCTGCTTTGCCTATGCGAAGGAAGGGGCGGATGTGATCGTCAACTATGCTACGAAAGAACAACCCGCACAGGAAGTGGTAGCGGTGATCGAAAAAATGGGACGGAAAGCTGTTGCGGTGAAAGGCAATGTGGCGGTCAAGGCCGATGCGGAGAAGATCATTAATACCTGCGTTGACCATTTCGGAAAGATCGACATCCTGGTAAACAATGCAGGAGTTTCAAAACCAAATATGCTTTATAAAATGACAGAGGAACAGTGGAATGAGGTGATCGACATTCAACTTAAAGGGCCCTTCCTCTGCATCCAGGCCGCGTCAAAATATATGATGGAGAGAAAATACGGAAAGATCATTAATGTGACTTCTTCAGCCGGGTTGTGGGGAACGAAAGGACAGATCAACTATAGTTCAGCAAAGGGAGGAATCCTTGCTCTGACGAAGTCGGCGGCACGAGAATTGGCCGGTTATGGGGTTACGGTGAATGTGATTCAGCCGGGATATGTAAGCACTGAGATGACCGAGAAGATTCGGACAGACCCAAAGCTTAAGGAGATTTATACGGGCAGGATTTTGCTGGGTCGATTTGCGGAACCGGAAGAGATTGCTCTCACCTTCGTCTTCTTGGCGTCGGAAGAGTCGAACTATATCACCGGCCAGTTGATCTGCGTGGATGGTGGACTTGGAATGACTTAATCGATTGCGGATTGTGGATTGCGGAATTAGATCTTGATGGAGAATCTTCAGTTGAAAAAATTAAATCCGCATTCCGAAATCCGAATTCCAAAATAAGAAAAGGGGGTGAAATAAATGTCAACAGTACCTGAAAAGATTCAAACGTGGCAGATGGTTCAACCCACCTCAAAGAATAAGGAGACGGGTGAGGTTAAACCGGGTAAACTGGAGAAGACTTCCATTCCGGTCCCTACATTGGCGGCGGATGAGGTCCTGGTTAAAGTGGCGGGCTGTGGAGTCTGTCATACGGACCTCGGCTATTTCTACGATGGTGTTCCAACCGTCCAGAAACCGCCTCTCACCCTTGGTCATGAGATCAGTGGAACGGTGGTGGCAGGGGACGAAAAATGGATGGGCAAAGAGGTGATCATCCCGGCGGTCATGCCCTGCCGTAAATGTTTGCTCTGCAAGACCGGCAGGGGGAATCGCTGTTTGGTTCAGAAGATGCCAGGAAACAGCCTGGGGGTTTATGGGGGGTTTTCGAGTCACATTCCAGTCCCCTCCATTGATCTCTGCGAAGTGAGAAACCGGGGCAATATTCCTCTGGAACATTTAGCGGTTGTGGCGGATGCGGCAACCACACCGTATCAGGCGGCTAAAAGGGCTGACATCCAACCAGGTGATCATGTGATTATCATCGGGGTTACCGGAGGAGTCGGGGTCTATATGGCTCAAACAGCGAAAGCTCTTGGCGCAAAGGCGGTTATAGGGATTGCGAGAAACCCGCAGAAACTTCAGAGGGCTTTGAAATATGGGGCTGATTTTGTAATCAGTTCACAGGATAAACAGATCAAGGATATCCGAAATGAGTTTCGAGATATCTGCAAGAAGAATGGTCTGGAAGCGGGTTTTGGCTGGAAGATTTTCGAGGTGACCGGAATTAAGGCAGGACAGGACATTGCCCTGGAATTACTCTCGTTCACTGGAAAGCTGGTTGTAGTTGGATTCGGGATGGCAAAGAGTGAATATATGTTATCTCGTCTGATGGCTTTTGATGCGGATATTCTTGGGACCTGGGGGTGTCTACCGGAGTATTATCCCATCGTGCTCAATATGGTCCTATCGAAAAAGATCGACATTGGACCCTTTGTCGAGACACGACCGATGAGCCAGATTGCATCGGTCTTCGATGAGGTTCACAAGGCCGGTTCTCCGGAAAAGAGAATCGTTCTGACCCCTGACTTTTAAAAAACTGGACCAATGGAATACTGGAATGTTGGAAGATTGGGTTTAATTGTAACAATTTGTTTGATCATCATTCCATTATTCCACCATTCCAATCTTCTTTGTCGTCAATGATAGAGATATTCTGGTTGACTACAACGCATTAACAAAATGGAAAGGAGGATATTATGTCATTAAAGTGGATGCCGCGAGAGCATGAGATGAAAAACCATAGTCGTTATGGATCAGAGCATTGGGGAACAGAGGCCCCATGCACAGTGTACGAAAAAAAACCTTTGAAGGACCCAAAGGGGAATGTCATACCCGGGCTTTTCAATGCTTGGATCAGGCTCAATAACCCGAACCAATACAACTCCTATACGACGGAGATGGTGAAAGGGGTTATTGCGGGTTTCGAAAATGCCTCCACCGACCGCTCGGTGGTGGCTGTTGTATTTACCGGCACAGGCCCTTATGCCTTCTGCACCGGCGGCAACACCAGGGAGTATTCAGAATATTACAGCATGCGGCCCGAAGAGTATGGGTCTTACATGGAGCTCTTCAATAACATGGTGGACTCCATCCTCATGTGCAAGAAACCGGTTATCTGCAGAGTGAATGGCATGAGGGTAGCAGGAGGGCAGGAGATTGGTACCGCCTGCGATCTGACTGTTGCTTCTGACCTTGCCATTTTAGGCCAGGCAGGTCCCCGGCACGGATCCGCTCCGGTGGGCGGCGCTTCTGACTTTCTCCCCTTTTTCCTTTCCATCGAGGATGCCATGTGGAGCTGCATTAGCTGCGAGATGTGGTCTGCGTATAAGATGTGGCGCAAGGGTCTCATCTCCAAGTGTGTTCCTGTTCTCAAAGATGAAAAAGGACAATGGGTTCGAAATCCTCAGGTCATTACCGAAACCTATGTGAAAGATGGCGACCTTGTCTATGGAGAGTTAAAGACCGGAGACGAATTCAAGAAGGCCCGGGAATGGGTAAACGGAAAACTCAAGAATAATGAATATGACTTTGCCCTTCTCGATGCGGAGGTGGAGAAGATTTGCTGGACCTTTGCGAATCTCTTCCCGGGTTGTTTGATAATGTCCATTGACGGCATTCGGAACAAGAAGAAGTTCTTCTGGGATCAGACCAAGAACACGAACCGGCACTGGCTGGCCGCCAACATGATGGGAGAGGCTTTCCTTGGATTTGGCGCCTTCAACACAAAGAAGATTACCGGCGCCGACACAATCGATTTCATCAAATACCGCCAGAATATTGCCGAAGGCAAGCTCGTGGACGAGACCTTCTTCGAGGAAGTTTTAGGAAAACCCCAGAGCAAATAAGGTGAAAATGATTGGCAAAAGCATACCCTTTGGGCCTGGAAATTTTTCCCTGCCCAAAGGGTGTTTTTTTATGAATGCTCAAAGATTATAGAAATTGCCCTCTCCCTTGATGCCTGCCTGCCGGTAGGCAGGGGAGAGGGCAGGGGTGAGGGTGATTAGACTTTGATTTCCCCTCCCCTCCATCCCCTCCCCTGCCTTCGCCGAAGCGCCTGCCCTCCGCAAGGCTTCTGGAGGCGGGGCTACGCGCAGGCAGGCGCCAGGGTAGGGGAAATATTTGGAAGGAGGTGCAACAATGACTTTTAAGCATATCCAGATCGAATTCAAGGACGGGGTGGCTTTCATCACCTTGAACCGTCCTCCTCTCAATTGGCTGAACCTCGAAATGATGGAAGAGTTCAATGCCTATCTTGAGAGCCTGATGAACGAAAAGACCCTGAAGCTCCTTGTCATTCAGGCGATGGGTAAGGCGTTTTCCGTGGGTGTGGAGGTGGCGGACCACCTGGGAGATTTGGGTCCCAAAATGATCGAGACCTTTCATAAGATGTTCAGGCTCATGGATTCTCTCAAAGTTCCCTCCATCGGCCTGGTCAACGGCGCCGCCCTTGGAGGAGGCTGTGAATTGGCGATTTATTGCGACATGGTGATTGCAACAGAAAGGGCAAAGTTTGGACAACCTGAAATCCAGGTCGGCGTCTTCCCACCTATCGCCGCTTTGATCTTTCCAAGGATGATCGGACGAAAGAAGGCGATGGAGTTAATCCTCACCGGCGATACGATCGGCGCCCAGGAGGCTCTGACATTGGGATTGGTCAATAAGGTTGTTCCCGAAGCCTCGCTTCAAGAGGAGGTAAACGGCTTTATTGATAAATTTAAAAAGTTAAGCGGTATCGTTCTGAAGTTGACAAAGGAAGCCGCGCTTGCAGGTCTTAACGACGACATGGATCAGGGACTCAAAGCCATTGAGAAGATCTATCTCGATCGATTAATGAAAACGGACGATGCCACCGAAGGCCTCAAGGCCTTCATGGAAAAGCGAAAACCCACCTGGAAAGACCAGTAGAATTTTGGGGGAAGGACCAATGGGCCTCCCCCACCTATCTTTTTCCGTTCCAATAGACTTGAAATTCCAACCTATTCGTCTCCAATTATATGACCATTGTCATAACGTTGTTATTCTGATATAGTGGGGCAAATTGCGATTTCCGAAATCCGCAATCCGAATTTCACATTTGGTATGCTCCAAAAAATTGAAAGATGAAGGTGTGGAAGATTTTATCATTTAAATAGTAAGAGAAGGAATTCAAGAGTTTTAGTGAGTTGGGGTGTGTTTATGTCAGTTGAACGAATCAAGAAAGAAGAGGTAGATTTCTGGGTTCGTTCAAGATCGCAAATTGCGATCTTGAATCGTAGTAAGGTTGAGGGTAATGAATAGTGTAGGCTCAACAATCAATCTATTCATAATTCGATGCCTTGGAAATAAGAAGTAGGTGGAGGGCAAAAGATAAACAACGATGACCCCACTTAACGAAGCTGATACCCGAGCCAAACTCATCGACCCTAAGATCAAGCTTTCCGGATGGGGCGAAAGCCAAATCGAAAGGGAACATTTCTTTCGAAAAGGTGTCACTTTGACTCCCGGACGAATCTATCTTATCGGAAGAGAGACCCGAAGGGGCCAACCTAAGAAAGTGGATTACCTTCTTCGCTATAAAGGGCTCCCCATTGCGGTTCTTGAAGCGAAAGAGGAGACAAAATCTCCAGATGCAGGTATTGAACAGGCCAAGGATTATGCAACATTTCTGGACATCCCTTTTGCATACTCAAGCAACGGTCACCATTTTATAGAGTTTGATTTCATAACCCATCGAAACCGAAAATCGGAGCAATTCCCCCATCCTGAATCGCTTTGGTTACGTTGGAAGAAGGCAATCCCTCGCATCGAAAGCATACCTCTCGCGGCTGATGGGCAAGAGCCATTTGGCCCTGAGCGAGATCCTCTACTTCATCCCTACTGTCCGCCCGAACGCTGCGGAAATCTCACCCCCCACTATTTCCAGGAGATTGCGATACGTCGGACCATAGAGAGAATCACAGTAGGTCAAAAGAGAGTTTTGTTAGCCATGGCCACAGGGACCGGAAAGACTTTTGTTGCTTTTCAAATTGCCTGGAAGCTCATACGCTCTGGTTGGCTTACCCATCTCCACTCAGAGAAACCGGGTCGAATCCTGTTTCTGACCGATAGGATTGTACTTCGCGATCAGGCTTATAATAAATTTTCCGCTTTTGCAGACGGAACCAGCGATCCCCGGTACATCATTGAAGAAGACCCTCCCAAGCTTACCCGTGATATCTATTTCGGGATCTACCAAAGCCTCTGGAGCGAAGATGCAAAAGGTAAAAGGACATATGAGAAATTTCCGCCAGATTTTTTCGACTTGATTATCATTGATGAGTGCCACCGTTCGGGATTTGGGACATGGCGTGAAATCCTGGATCACTTCTACGTCGCTATCCATCTTGGCATGACGGCCACTCCAAAACAGGACGAAAATATAGACACCTACATGTACCTCTGTGCCGAGGAGCCGGAAATTGCCATCGATCCTGAGGATCCGAACAAGGGCGACTGGCATCCTCCGGCATATCAGTACAGCTTCGGACAGGGCATTGAAGACGGATTTCTCGCCACCTATCGGGTCCACCGGGTAAGGACTACTGTCGATGCAAAGGGTCTCCATTTAAAAGACGCTATCGAAGAAGGTGCCGAAGTTATCGTCCCTCCTGAAGTGTCTGTTAAAGAGATCTACTATACTCCGGAATTTGAGCGGGAGATTACGCTGCCGGACCGCACTGAAACCATCGTCAAGCACCTAACGGGCCTGCTGAAAAAGTTCGATCCGATGTCGAAGACCATGGTCTTCTGTGTCGACATGGACCACGCCCGTCTCGTGGCCCGCCTTCTGCAGAATGAATTCTCCTATCTGGGAAGCGATAGCTATGCTGTTCCTATCATATCGGAAGAGGGTGAACGTGGAAGGGAATGGCTCGAAGCCTTTGCAGATTCCGACAAGAGATTTCCGGTAGTCGCTACAACCGCTGAGCTTCTATCCACTGGTGTTGACGTCCCATCTTGTAAGAATATTGTTTTTATAAAAACGTTATCATCGCCGCTACTTTTCAAGCAGATCATTGGTCGAGGGTCACGTGTCGATCCAGCCACGGGAAAGCTCTGGTTCAGGATCATCGACTACACAGGTGCCAGCCGACTGTTCGATACCTGGGATCATCCACCCAGACCACCCGCCGAAAGTCCCCAGGGGCATCAGACGGCCACAATCCAGGGTTCCGTCCGAAATGCAGAGGACCAGGGCCTCATAGTAGGCGCCTCTGTGTTTGTCCGCACAGGACCAAATATCGTGTTGGGTCCTTTTTATACAGACTCCAATGGCCAATTTGTGATAAAGGGACTCCCCGAAGGTCGCCTTGATCTTACGGTGCAGGCTACCGGATTCCGGTCGAGAAGTCTCAAAGTGGATACGGTTGCCGATGAGACTACCTTTTTGGAAATCGAGCTTTACGAGGCAAAACGGGCAAAAAGCAAGATATATGTCCGTGGAATTGAGGTGACCATCGCCGATGAGGTGATCTTTCTCATCGAATCCACAGGGGAACAGCTCAACCTTGAGGAGTACAAGAGCTTTACACGCAACCAGGTTCTTCGAGTGTCTCCCACTGTCCGTGATTTAAGAAAGATCTGGATCGATCCCCAAAGGAGAAAAGATTTCCTTGATAGACTTAGAAGTTCAAGTATTCATCCCGAGCTGATCGCTGAAGTCATGGGAAGAACCGAAGCCGATGCCTTTGATCTTCTGGCCCATTTGACATTTGGGTCTCCAATTAGGAGCCGAAGCGAACGTGCCGTGGCTTTTCGGAACCGCGAGCAAACGTTCATAGAACGTCAGGGGGAGGAGGCCCGGCGTGTGATTCTGGAACTTCTCGAAAAATATAGGGTTGTTGGCGTCGAAGAGATTTCTGATGCCCGTATTTTTTCTATCCAGCCTTTCCGAGACCTGGGCGGGGCTATAGGCATTAGCCAGAAGTTTGGAGGGATTGACAAGCTCCAATCTTCCATGAAAGAAATGCAAGAAAGATTGTATCCTGAGGAGGCCGCCTGATGGCCCAGAAAAATTCGAACTCATCCCAGACCAAGAGCGATCTGGCGAACCAAATCTGGAGTGCCTGTGACATTCTCCGGAGGGACAACAACTGCGGCGGCATCATGGAGTATGTCGAGCATCTGGCATGGCTCCTATTCTTGAAGTTTCTCGACGATCAGGAGGAGGAGTGGGAGACCCAGGCCAGGATCGACAACCGAGAGTACCAGTGGATTCTCGAAGGAAAGTTCCGCTGGAAAGAATGGGCGCCCAAAGACTGGCCGGCTGATGACCTGATCCGATTTGTGAATGGAGAATTGATTCCCAATCTTCGCAACCTTCAAGGCGATCCTGTCCGGGATACGATCCGTGGCGTGTTCTCCGAGCGAAACGTGATCGTGTGTGCTTCAGGATACAACTTAAAGGATGTTTTGAAGATCATCGATGAGGTTAATTTCCATAACAGAGACGATGTGTTCACTGTTTCGCAGGTCTATGAAGAACTCCTGAAACGTTTAGGGAGTGAAAACCGCATGGCTGGGGAGTTCTATACTCCACGGTCTGTGGTGCGATTCATGATCGAAGTAATCGACCCATTAATTGGCGAAGTGGTCTACGATCCTGCATGCGGCTCCTGCGGCTTTTTGGCGCAGTCCTATGAGTGGATGAAAAAGAACGAAATGACTATCCAGGCTAACGAGATGCTTCAACAGAGGACCTTCTTCGGTCAGGAGAAGAAGGCTGTTCCAGCACTCCTTGGAGCGCTGAACCTTGTCTTGCACGGTGTTACTGCCCCACGAGTTTACCGGAGAAACACCCTTGAGGAGAACATCAGACAGGTTTCAGAGCGGTATGATGTAGTCCTGACAAATCCTCCTTTCGGGGGCACCGAAGGCAAACACATTCAGGAAAACTTCCCGGTTCAAAGCAATGCAACAGAACTTCTCTTTGTCCAGCACATTATGAAGAAACTTTCAGCCAAGGACGGTGCACGCTGCGGCATGGTGGTTCCGGAAGGAACGCTTTTTCGTGGTGGGGCCTTTGCCACGGTTAAAAAAGATCTGCTGGAAAGTTTCAATCTATTTCTCGTGGTCAGCCTTCCACCAGGAACATTCTCCCCATATTCAGACGTGAAAACCGGGTTGCTTTTCTTCAAACGGCCCGGCCCAACGAAAGAAGTTCTCTATTACGAGATGCCCCTTCCCGAGGGTCTCAAAAAGTTCTCAAAAGGAAGCCCAATAGCTGACGAGCACTTTAACGAGGCCGGTAAGATTTGGAAACGATGGAAGGACTACATTGAAACTAAAGCCTCCAGGCCAGAGAACACATCGACAAGCTGGGTTGAAGATGCCGAGAGCTTGGCCAAGCGCGGTTATGATCTCTCGGCCAAAAATCCCAGCCGCCCCGAAGGTGAGAAACTACCGTCTCCAATGGAGATCGTCGCCGGACTCATGGAAAAAGAGCGTGAGATTTTAAGCATCGTAGAAGAATTGGATGAAATGCTGGCAAACAACCAGAACGTAGAGAGTACAAAATGACTGAAGGTCCTCATAAACTGCCAAATGACTGGCGGTGGGTGAAATTGGGAGAGGTAGCCGGGATCATAATGGGTCAATCCCCGCCTGGCGGAACTTACAATACGATAAAACAGGGTCCCCCTTTCTACCAGGGAAAAGCGGATTTTGGTGAACTTCACCCGCATCCGCGGTTTTGGTGTTCTGAACCACAAAAGATCGCTGACCACGGCGATATTTTGATCAGTGTGCGTGCTCCCGTTGGCCCTACCAATTTAGCGGAGGAACAATGCTGCATTGGGCGGGGACTTGCTGCACTGCGCCCCCAAAAAGATTTGGAAAAGACGTGGCTTTTGTATTACCTGCGAAATATTGAAGCGGAGCTCCAGAGAAGTGGGAAAGGCTCGGCTTTTGCAGCAATCAAAAAGAAAGATTTGGAAGAATTGTTTCTCCCTTTTCCACCTCCCCATGAACAGCACCGCATCTTGACGAAAGTGGATGCACTAATGGAGCGGGTGCGGGAGGCGAAGCGTCTCCGCATAAAAGCCCGCGAAGATGCTGAGCGCCTGATGCAAGGTATACTATCGGAGACCTTTCCCAATCCTCAAAATGACTTATCTCATGGCTGGATTTGCGGACAGGTGGCGGATATTAGCGAAAACCCTCAATATGGATACACTCAATCGGCTAAAGATGACCCGGTTGGACCGAAATTTTTACGCATCACTGATATCCAAAACGGCGACGTTAATTGGCAAAGCGTCCCATACTGCATATGTGATGATGCAACGATTAGCAAATATCTTCTCCAAGATGGAGATATAATGTTTGCTCGATCTGGCGCTACCACCGGTAAAACTTATCTTGTCAAGGAATGCCCGAAAGCGGTCTTTGCTTCTTACCTCATAAGACTCCGCCTGCGACCCGGGGTTATGCCAGAGTACTTATTCTGGTTTTTCCAATCACCCTTTTATTGGAACCAGATCAAGCTACGCGGAGCAGCCCAACCAAATATGAATGCACGAATTCTTGGAAGCTTACGAATACCTCTACCCTCATCCGAACGAGAACAGCGTCGCATCGTAGAGTATCTAAATACAGTAAAGGTTAAGGTTTTAGCTCTCAATAGGGGTCATGAGCATACCAAAGCAGAACTCCAGCGCTTAGAACAAGCGGTTTTGGATAGGGCCTTTCGTGGGGAATTGTGAACCTATCAAGTAGCGGGCTAATGAGGATTTGCTCCCAATCGGCAACGGCGTAGATGACCCGGAAGGTCTAAGGAGGGGGGCGTTATGAACATAACAAGAAAAGATGTAGGTTATACAATTTACTCCAGATTGGAAGAATCTCTTCGTATCTTTATTAAGGAGTGTTTACTAAACCAATTCGGTGGCGAGTGGCATACCCATATACCCGAGGGTATTTGGGGTAAGAAATTGGAGACTTTGCCTTTCAAGATGGCGAAAGATGTTGATGATCCCGGTCTTTTGCTTGAAGAAACCGACATTCCGGATCTTAAGGAGATCGTTTGCTATAAGAAAGCGTATTCGATTTTTTTCCCAGATAACACGATCAAATTAGAGGATTTCCGAGAAAGAATGGATAGACTCTATGAGATTAGAAATAAGATTGCCCACGTAAAACGAACCTTTACAGCGTTTGACTTAGACTATCTTATTGAAATAGCAAAGACATTTATGCCCATACTTGGCACAGTTTCTAGGGACCTGCAGGAAACTCTTGATTGCATAGATAAGAATCCTGAAAGGGTCCTAATTAGAATACCTCCAAACTTCTTCATTGATGATGAACAGACCTCATTTCCATACATTACCAATCTCCCGCCGGGGGACTATGACCCTGACGGTGGCTTCATCGGACGGAAAGAAGATCTAATTAAAATAGAAAACATTGTTCTTGGAGAACTCCACAGAGTAGTTACCATCTCAGGTGCAGGGGGGGTCGGGAAAACAGCTCTCGCCCACCGGTTCTGTCAAAATCTTCTTGGAAAGACAGAATTCCCATTCGATGGCTTAGTGTGGGTAAGTGCAAAGGAGGAGAAACTAACCTTAAAGGGCATCGAACCGATCGAGCCCTCATTCCGGAATTACGAGGGCGTACTTGATAGTATCCTTGACACTTTCGGATGGTTAGATGATCTTTCTAAGAGCCTTGACAGGAAACAAGAAAGTGTCGAAATGATACTTAGGGCAGGGGATAAAGGAATTCTCCTCGTGGTTGATAATCTGGAAACTATTCAAGATGAGCGAGTCAGAGAATTCATAAAGGATTTTCCACCTCCCAGTAAGGTTTTAATAACAAGTCGTATGGGACTAGGGGAAGTTGAAAGAAGATACGTCCTTAAAGAGATGACCAACAAAGACGCTGTTACCCTCCTTCGTGCTATCGCCCGAGAAAAAGGTTGTGAATCCCTGGCAAAATTGCCGGAGGATGTTTTGTTAAAATATGCGAACAAAATGTCTAGATATCCTTTAGCCATAAAATGGGTGGTAGGTCAGGTTGCTCTTGGTAGGGAAATTGACCTGGTTATTGGTGATTTGACTTCTTCAGAGGGGGATGTCGCGAAATTTTGTTTCGAACACATATTTAATTCCTTCTTAAATGAAGATTCAAAAATGGTATTGTTTGCCCTCGCTGCTTATGACAAGGCCCTGGTAAGAGGGATATTAACGCACGTTTCAAATCTTACGACTGAGCAACTTGACGTTGCTCTTAGAGAGCTCACGATAGCCTCATTTGTTATTCCAACTCAACTTAAGTCATCGGACGACGCAATAGAGACAAGATATGAATTGCTGCCTTTGACAAGAAACTTTATCTTTTCAAAACTTCAATCTCGTCCCGAAATAAACAGAGCCATCAAGACCAGGATAGAAATGGTTCAAACCCTTGTGGAGGAAGCAGAAAGAGCAGGCAGAGAATACCGTTATTCTCTGCGCCATCTAGGAGCAGAAACTGACGAAGAAAAAGTGGCAGCCATGTGGGCTATCACAGCGTTTCAAAAATATCAGGCAGGGGATTATGGGGGCGCTGTTTTAAGCTTTGAGAAGGCAGCTCAAATTGCCCCGAAGTTTTCAGCGGTTTACCGGAATTGGGCCACAATGGAAAGTGAAGCAGGTTTTTACGAAAAAGCCGATAATTTAATGCGAAAGGCAACTGCCCTTGACCCTAAAGATTCGAGTATATGGTTTGTTTGGGGAAATATAGAAAAACGGAGGCAGCGATATGATAGAGCTTATGAATACATAAAGAAAGCATTGGATTTATCCCCTAACGATGCACCAATTCTCGGAGCCCTTGGTGAAGTGGAGAAGAGAAGAGGGAATTTTGAAAATGCAGACGAACTTCTTCGCAAGGCTCTTGAAGAAGGATGTTATGACGTTTCCCGGAGGAGACACGAAATAGTATGTTATACATCTCTTGCAGATAACTCACGAAGGTGGGCTGAAGCACTTACAAGGGATAGACGAAACGAAGACGCAATTATTAAGCTGAGAGAATCCTATGAGTTTGCTGTCAAAGCCGCAGAATTGGGCAAGGATGATCCTCGGGCCCAAGATACATTGAGAGAAGTATCTCTGGACTTGGCATTCAAAGTAAGAAGATTAGAAGGGATAAGAGGTGCCAAACCGTACTTTCTGAATGCTATTAAAGAAAATGCGAGAAGGATAAAAGAAAAGAAAATTACAGAAGTTGCATGTTACGGATTAGCCGACGGTTTAATTCAAGCGGGAGATATCGAGGAAGCCAGAAAATACTATAATTTGGGGCGCAAGTTTCAGATGGGCAGTCACTATACCGACAAAATCAAAGCCCTGGCCTTGGAGTTTTCAGAAGAACGGATTACAGGAAGGCTTTACCATATCGTGCCCAAGAAGGGGTACGGTTTTTTGGAACCTGAGGGTCAGATAGGTCAATCCGTGTACCTGCACGTAAGTGAAATCGTACCATCTATCACAGTTGAAGAATTTGAAAATTTAAAAGGTCATAGCTTCACTTTTCTAATTGACAAAGATAACAGAGGACCACATCCGGCAGCCAAAAGAGTTCGTATAATAAATAGTATAGAGGGGAAAAACACATGAGAACAGATGAATATATGCGAGAGGGCAGGGGAGCAGCTCTTGACATTTGACGAGCCAATCAAGAAAATATGAGGGACGTTCATGCGGAGCGTGCCTGATGATCTTAAGGAAAGGTACGGGCATCCATAAAAAAGCTGGCCGGTTCTAAAAAAAAGATGGCGAGATGAGGGGGCAGAGAGCAAAACGCCAAGGGGAAAGAGTGAAGGCTAAGATTGAAGCGTGAAGCAAGTTGTCGGGTCTCAGATTCATTGAGGAGCGGTTGACTGAATTTTTCAGTCAAGAGGGTCACTTGAAAAGTAGAGATCAAAGACCAAATCTTTACATCATCGCGGGTCCTAATGGAGCTGGGAAGACGACCTTTGCTCGTAAGTTTCTTCCAGATTATGCAAAATGCTTAGAATTTGTGAACGTAGATCTAATTGCAAGTGGTTTATCTCCATTCGATCCGGAAAGAGCTGCTCTCAAAGCTGGAAGAATTATGCTGGAGCAAATTCATTCGTTAGCTGAGCGAGGCGTGGATTTCGGGTTTGAGACCACCCTCTCAGGAAAGACATATGTGAAAGTCCTGCAGGAGGTGAATAAAAGGGGTTATCTCATTCATATATTTTTCCTTTGGATTACCGATGTGGAGTTAGCACTCGAACGCATTAAGCTACGGGTGCGAAATGGAGGACATCATATTCCGGAGGATGTTGTCCGCCGCCGTTTTATTAGAAGCCTGCCAAATTTTTTCCGTATCTATAAACCACTGGCAGACTCATGGGTAATCTTTGATAATTCAGGGGATGTCCCCAAAATGATTGCTATTCAAGAATCTGGAAAGATCGAAATACTTGATCGAGATCTCTTTAACATTTTATTAAGATTTAGAGGGGACCAATGAAAAAGGGGAAAAGAACGTCTTTCCTTTTGGCATACAAAGCCGAAGAGGCACTTCGCAAGGCTGTGGCTGAAGCGATTGCCGACCATCGCCGGAATGGAGTTCCGATTGCCATCTGGCGCAATGGCAAAGTGGTACGTATTCCTGCTGAACAGATCGAGGTTCGGGAACCTGAGGTGGAGTACTCCGTCTCTCATAAGAAGCGAAAGTAGGAAAGGCTGGCGGGGACGTAATTAAGTTGTTTAAGAATATTGCCTCCGAATTGTTTCGGCGGCGAACTTTACAATTGAAGAGCATGCGACAAAGGGTCGGATCGAGGGGCAGATCTTTAAGGTTGAAAAACCAATTGTAAAAAAGGAGAACTCCAATGCCAAGACAGCCACGAATAACATCAAAAGGGACATGCGCACTTTGTAAATCGGCATTTGGTAAATCGACCATGACAAGACATCTGCAGTCATGTATGGAAAAAAGCCAGATTGATGAGAAATTTACGAAAGATTCATCCTTTTTATTAAAATCCTTTCATCTCCTTGTAGAAGGGCATCATCTGCCGGAATACTGGATGCATCTTAAAGTATCAAGCCATGCGCGTTTTGAAGATTTGGACAATTTTCTCAGAGAGATATGGCTTGAATGTTGTGGTCATATGAGCGCTTTTCGCATTGGAAGAGAGGAGGTAAAAAAAGCAAGAAGCTTGAGTATGTTTTGCATCCTGGAATGCGATTAAACTATGAATATGATTTTGGCAGTACCACAGAGCTTATGGTAAAAGTTGTTTCCGAGTTTAAAAGCAATATAAAAACGGGTGAAGTGGGAATCCTTGCAAGGAATGATCCACCCCAGATTAAATGCTCAAAATGCGATCATCTGGCCACACGCATCTGCACAGAATGTATTTATGAGGATGCAGGATGGCTTTGTGATGACTGTGCTGAGGATCACAAATGCGGTGAAGAGATGCTGCTTCCTGTAGTTAATTCACCTCGAACTGGAGTGTGCGGATATGTGGGATAGTCTTTTAGGTGAGAAGCTTGCTCGGGTAGCCGTTAGCCACGGGCCTGAAATCGAGTCTTGCAGGTATTCTGGTGCAACACGACCAAACCAGTACACTTCATGAAACTTTTACTGGATACATGTGTTTGGGGCGGAGCCCTTTAAGCACCGATCGGGAGGAATGATATGCCCCTAAAACCGTGGTACAAAGTTGTTACTCCCCGTTAAGTCCTGCGCGAGGGTGTAGCAAATATGATATGTCACTATCTTAATTTCGTGAGGTGGAAAGATGAGACTCAAAGATAAAAAAGCAATTGTGACGGGGGCGGGGCAGGGGATTGGCAGAAGCATTGCCCTGAAGATGGCTCAGGAGGGAGCCGATGTCGTTATTGCTGAGATGAATCCGGATACCGGAGCGCAGACCGCCAGAGCGGTGGAGGCTCTTGGCAGAAAGGCGATGTCTGTTGCTGTGGATGTGGCCAACCAGAAACAGGTTCAGGATCTGGTGGTTCAAGCGTTAAAGGCCTGGAAGAGAATCGATATTCTTGTTAACAATGCAGGCTTTGACCGGCCTGCCGGTCTTTTGAAGGTGAAGGAGGAAGATTGGGATGCCGTGCTGGGCGTTCATTTGAAGGGAACCCTAAACTGCATTCAAGCCATTACTCCGCACATGGTTGAGAATGGATATGGAAAGATCATCAATCTCTCTTCTGTTTGGGGAAGGAGGGGAGCTGTTTCAGAGATCAGTTACAGTACAGCCAAGGCGGGGATCATCGGTTTGACAAAGAGCGTTGCCAGAGAACTGGGTAAATATCAGATTAATGTAAATGTGGTTTTACCGGGTTTTATCCTGACCCCTACGGTTTCAAAGATGGCTGATAAATATCGAACCATGATCATTGAAAATACCCCTCTGAAAAGGGCTGGCCAACCTGAGGAGGTTGCCAATGTGGTGGCTTTCCTGGCTTCCGACGAGGCCAGTTTTATGACCGGGGCCGAAGTGACGGTTTCCGGCGGATGGCACATATAGCTTTCCCACTCCCCCTTGGGTATAAGTTTGAAATCTGTCTCCAATGACCTTTAAACCATAGTGAAAAAAAACCTGAACCCCTGAATAATGGAATCCACGGCCCCTCTTCGATAGTTCACAATAGTGAACTTGGGTCATGGCAGGATAAAAATATCGCTTGACAAAGTGGTAAATGTAGTTTAAGAATCTAAATGAGCTGATGTTTTGGATAGGATTTTGGGGGTTCACTATCGTGAACTTCTTGTTCGAGGAGAGGAACCTTATCCCACCCTCCGCTTTCCACATTCTACTTTAAGAAAGGGGGTTGTTATGGTAACCGAGAAAGAAGGACTTTCAACAGCCGAGAGTCTGCGTAAGACTCGCACCTATGGCCAGGTGAGATGCCATAATCCCAGTTGTATGGGAAGACTTCAGCCGGAACGCGGTGCGAAACAAGTGAAATGTCCTGCGTGCGGCCTGGAATTCCGGGTGGCCTGGGTTAAAGACGGATTCCCTCGCATCAGGGGACCGGTTTGGGATGTGAACAAACGAATCGCGGAGGAGGCGTTTGAAAGAAAGATGAAGGAGGAGAAGAGAGATGGCGCTAAATAGGAAGATAGCCTATATTGATCTTTCCACAGGCAAGATAGAGATTAAACCAATTCCGCTCGATATGCGGAGAAAATTCCTTGGGGGCCGGGGACTCGATGCTTATTTGCTCTATAATCATGCTCCCAAGGGATGCGATCCCCTTGGCCCTGAAAACCCTGTCATCGTCAGCGGCGGAATTCTAACGGCCACTCTGGCATCGGCCACAGCGAGAACCCATGTGATGGCTAAATCCCCGCTGGGAGGGATGTTGGGGAGCTGCAATATGGGTGGTTTTTTCGCTCCCGAGATGGCCTGGGCGGGCTTTCATCATCTTGTCATCAAGGGGAAGGCGGAAAAGCCGGTTTACCTCTGGATTAAAAATGGCAAGATCGAGATACGTGATGCCAGAAATCTCTGGGGCAAGACGACCACGGAAACCCAGTGGACGGTCCGGGAAGAACTGGGGGATGAGGATATCAAGAGCCTGGTCATCGGGCCTGCCGGCGAAAATAAGGTCCGGTTTGCCAATGTCATGACCGGGATTAAAAATTCAGGCGGAAGAACCGGAATGGGAGCGGTGATGGGCTCAAAAAATTTAAAGGCCATTGCCGCCCGCGGGACCATGGATATTAAAATCTCCTATCCGAAAGAGGCGTTGGAGTATAACAAACGTTTTATTGATCAGATCACAAGCGCCAAGGTGAACCAGACTCAAGGAACCCTCGGCACGCCCTTTATCTGGGGAGCCACGAACTCCTGGGGAGGCGTCCGGTGCAGGAATTTTCAGTATAACCAGCAGCTCTATTGTGATGAGATTGAGCCCGAAGCCATTGATGAGGCCTGTGCGGAAACGATGGGACCCTATCATATGGCGGGTTGTTTCGGCTGCCAGGTTCACTGCAGGGCAAAGTATAAGATTCCTACCGGCCCTTATAAGGGAGTGTATGACGAGGGCCCGGAATATACTTCTCAGGGCGCCTTTTGCGGAGAGCCGGACTGCACGAGCCTTGAAACTCTCTTAACAGGCAATCACCTGGTGGATCAATGGGGAATGGATAACCTTGAAACCGGAAGTATCATCTCATGGGCAATGGAGCTCTACGAACTGGGAATCCTCACGAGCAAAGAAACCGATGGTTTGGATCTTCGGTTTGGCAATGATGAGGCGCTCCTGGAGATGACCAGACGGATTGCCTTCAGAGAGGGCTGGCTGGGCAATGTCCTGGCCGAGGGGGGGATCATCGCTTCGGAGAAGATCGGAAAGAATTCGTTCGACTACCTGATCCAGGTCAAAGGGGTGAGCAATCTTCATTCCGATGAGCGGGCCACACCTGCGCTTGCGCTAAATATCGCCACGGCTTCCCGGGGGTCCGACCATTTGAGGAGCAGGCCGGCGATTGATCTCTACCATCTCCCACAGGAAGTGATGCGGAAGATCTACAGCAACCCGGTGCCCTATGATGGACCGTTGAGTTCAGAGCATACCGAGTACATCGGCAAGCCGTGGCAGGTTTTCTGGCATGAGAACTGTTATATGGCTGTCGATTGCCTCGGCATCTGTAAATACCATACCACCTTTTTGGGTGCGACGCTTCCCAATTTTGAAGATTGGTCAAAGGTGATTTACCTCAATACGGGACTGGAGTTTACTCCCAGGGAAATCTGGGACATCGCCGAGCGGTGTAATATGATGGAACGACTCTTTAACCTCCGGGAAGGTTTGCAGAGAGAGGATCTTAAAAAAGGCGATATGCTCAATCACCGCTACTTTGATGAGCCCACGCGAAGGGGGGCGCCTGATGTAGTCGGCAGGGTGATCGATCGAGAAAAATTCAAAAAGATGGTAGATGAGTTGTATGAATACAAGGGGCTTGATAAGAACGGCGTTCCAAAGCCGGAAACGCTCAAGAGGCTTGGCGTGGAAAAGGAACCCTCCCGCCTGTTGTAAAGAAAATAGCATAGCGCAGAGGGCATAGCGCATAGCGTAACGATATTGATTCATAAAATCCCTCCTAACCTCCCTTTTCCAAAGGGAGGAATTACCCCTCTTTGGCAAAGAGGGGTGAGGGGAGATTTTCAAAGGACTGTCAATTCAATTATGAGATCGTTAACAACATTGAAAGGAGAGGAAGTTAATGGAACCCATGGGTAAAGTTCTTGCAATCAGTCCCGAAAAGTGCACCGGCTGCAGGCTCTGCGAGCTCGTCTGCTCGGTTTTCCATGATGGCGTATCCAATGCCGCCCGGAGCCGGATCAAGATCATGAAATGGGAATCCGAAGGGCTTTATATCCCCATGTCCTGTCAGCAGTGCCAGGATGCTCCCTGTATGATTGTTTGCCCTGTGAAGGCCATTTCCCGGGATGAGAAGCTGAGCCGGGTGATGGTGAACCACGACATCTGCATCGGTTGCCGCTCCTGCGTGACGGTCTGTCCCTTTGGGGCGATGGGCTTTAATGTCATCGACCGGAAGAATTTTAAGTGTGATCTCTGCGATGGAGATCCGCAGTGCGTTCGTTTCTGCGAAATCAAAGCTGTGGATTATTTGGATGCGGACCGGGTGAGCATCGCTAAAAAGAAAGCAGCCGCCGAGAAGATCACTGCCGCTCAAAGACAGGCAATCGCTTTGGAGTCAGAATCACATTAAGATGAATCACCGAATTACAAACACCCATCATCAAATAATAAACAAGATGAATAAATAACCCCACCCAGCCTCCCCTTAAATTAAGGGGAGGTGTGGAGGGGTTACTGTTTTAACATGGCCTTCCTCGCGTTCAGTATGAACGTCCTCATTTTCTGAGTTTTCGTCTGGCCAATCCAACCATGAGGAGAGGTAGTTTAAAAAATGCATCCATCAAATCACGGCCACTGAAAAGCCCGATTCGCCGGGCTTTTCTGATAATATGGATGACCTGCGGTAGATCGTAAAACGCCGACCGGATCCGGTTCCGGATTTGCTTCAGCTCCTTGCGCCCGTAATGGTCCGAATACACGGAACCGCCGATACGTTTGTAGTAGTAGCCAGGGGTTTCTTCAACCACTTCCTTCAGCGGTGAAAACCTCTCAACGCGGAGTTTCTGGAAGCTGATGGAATCCAGCTTGATCTCCTTCGCGAACTTCGGGATGTAAAGCATCTCTTCTTCCGTCTCACTGATGTTGCCGTAGATGAAGTACCCGTGCAGATAGAAGTCATATTGCGTCAGGACCGCAAACGCATCCCGAACCTCCTGTCGGGTGATGCCCTTTTGAAGCTGGTTCAAGATCCGGTCGTGCGGCGACTCGATCCCGATCAGGAAGACTTTGAAACCTGCTTTCTCTGCCTTGTCGAGGACCCTGCGATGCTTTGCGATGTCAATCCGGGCCTGGACAACAAAGATCTTTTTGATCTTGTTCTCGATAATCAGATCGCAAAGCTGTTCGCTCCTCTTCGGGTTCGTGAAGAAGTTGTCATCGCTGAAAAGCACGACATCGGCTGTAACCGTCTTCAATTCTTCGATGACCGATTCGACCGGTCGTTCCGTGTAGCTCCTTTTCTGGCCGAGTGGATTAAGGCTGAATGTACAAAACTTGCATTTGAACGGACATCCCCTCGTTGTCAGTACCGTGTCGAACGTGTGGCTGCTGAGTCGAACACCGTGTTTAACCAGGCAATAATCCTGCTTTCTCAGGGACCGGTCAGGAAACGGAATACGAGTGATGTCAGGCAGAGGATGGATTTCGTTGTGGACGACTCCTCCGTTCTCCCGATAGGAAAGCCCGCGGATATCCTTGTACGGAATCCCCGTGACAACCTGTTTGATGATCTCTTCGCCCTCCCCTCGTACGATCATGTCAATATTCGGGCAACGGCTGAACAGATATTCAACTTCCTCCGTCGCCTTGTACCCTCCAACGATCGTGCAAACCTCAGGAGGCAGTTGAGAGAGGAAATCACAGACGTCCTCAAACCGGGATTCCCATCGGATGCTGACGCATAGAAGATCGATCTCGTTCCGGATAAACTTGCTGAGGGCCTTCGGGTCCTGATAGGCCTTCTCGTGCCGAAGGTCGAGAAGCGTCACCTTGCCAACCAGATCTTTCATGCTCGCGGAGATGTACTCAAGGCCGGTCGGAGGGAAAAGCCCAATGAGAGCGGTAGAATCCCCGAAATACGGGTTCAGGGCGAGAACATGGTTGAATTTGCTCATGTGAAATTATAATTGGAAAGGACCGCAGATACAAGCCAACCCATAGAAATTCAAAGCAACCGTTGTTTATGGATCGTGGGAATACGGACTTTGGTCCTATGGACGGATCTTGCCTGGTTTATCAGTTCGTCTTTCTTCTGTTACCCGCCGGCAAGCATGATGACGAGATGAATTTCATCCCCGTCTTTAACGGGTTTAAGGAGTTCGTTGGGGTAGGCGCTGGCATGGTTTAAATAAATTTCAACGATGTTGTGCAATTTATCTTTTTTCGCAAAGATCGCTTTCTCCATCTCCGGAAACTGCCGGATGAGATGGTTCAGGCATTCCCCCACCGTATGGCCTTCAACTTCGATGACCTCCTGGCCATTGGTAAATCGCCGATGCGTTGCATGAATGTGCGCCTTGACAGGCATGGTTTATTCCTTTCCCCTATCTGGCATAAGCGCTAACTTTGCTCTTCATCCCTTTCATTTGCCCTATCCCTTCCCCCCGTATCCAGTACGGGGCAGGCTCTAACCCTCCCCTTGAAGGGGAGGGAATCTTGTGGGTAACTTTCTTAACTCCTCCCCCTTCAAGGGGAAGGTTGGGAGAGGGATGGGGTGAGGGGATCCCCGCAGTGATCACAATCCGGGTTTCGGTTGACCGTAAATTCCCTGAACGTCGCATTCAATCCGTCATAGAGGAGTAAACGGTTGATCAACAGATTCCCGGCCCCCGTGAGATACTTAATGACCTCAGTCGCTTGAATGCTGCCAATGACTGCTGGGGTCACGCCAATGACAGGAAACTTCTGCTCCGGCGCCAGACCTTGATGCATACACCTCAGGCAGGCTGTTTTTCCGGGAAGGATGGTCATCGCTCTTCCCTCAAAGCCATTCACTGCGCCATGAAAGAATGGAATCTTTTTCTTGATCGCAGAGCGATTGAGAATGTAACGGGCCGGCAGGTTGTCCATCGCATCGACGATGACGTCACAGCCACCCACCAGCCGGGAAACATTGGTTTCGGTTATATTTTCATCGATCGATTCAATCTCAACCGCCCGGTTAAAGTTTTTCAATTTCGTTCCCGCAGAATCAACCTTCTTTTTCCCAATATCTTCTTCCCAGTGCAGAACCTGGCGGTTCAAGTTGCTCAGTGACACCCGGTCATGATCGATCAACCGAATCATTCCTATTCCAGCGGCCGCCAGGTAGAGAGAGACAGGAGAACCGAGTCCGCCGGCGCCTGCAATGGCCACCCGTGATCGTTTGAGCCTTTCCTGCCCTTCCTGACCGATCTCTTCGATCATGACCTGCCTGTCATATCTTTCCCATTCGTCCGGTGTCAGCACTGCAATCCCCCGCCTTCATTAGCCGCCAGTTATTAACAGTCTCATAATAATCACGACATTGTTTTATAAAATCCCTCCTCACCTCCCTTTGCCTGTCTTTGACAGGAAAAAGATTACCAAAGGGAGGGAAAATACCCCTCTTTGGCAAAGAGGGGCAAGGGGAGATTTTGTGGAACATGTCGATTCAATTTTGAGACTCTTAATAGAAGCAACATAAAGATTAAAGTTTCACCTTGCCTGTTTCAGTAGATCGGCCAATCTGTTGGCCGATTCCCTTCTCCTGGCCAAATTTGAGTTATTTGCATCTATAAAAGAGATGGCCTTAACATCACAGAAACGGACACACTGCGGATCTCCGTCACAATAATCACACTTCACAGTGACCCGTTCTCCGGCATCAAAAAAGGGTTGGCCAAATGGGCAGGCCATGATACAGGTTCGGCATCCGATACAGAGCTTCTTGTCGATCACCACCCGGTTATCCTTTTCAGGTTCCCTGTGACAGGCTTTGGTGGGACAGACCTCGACGCAGAAGGCATTGTCGCAATGGTTGCAGGTCATAGGAAGGTAAATACCCATATGTTCCCATTTGACCACTCTCACTCGTGAACGGCTTGGATTACTTGCTCCGGTGTGATAAACTGAGCAGACCAATTCACACTGACGGCAGCCCGTGCATTTTTCCTGATCGACCACCAGTACCTTTTGTTCCATCTCAAGACTCCATGATAAATCTTAAACTCGAAATTCGGATTTCGAATTTTTTACCAACCCATAACGGATCTCCACCAACCTCTGCATCGGGATTCGGTCTTTAACGCCTGCGCGCAGAATACCCAGTCTGAGAAAGAAACCGCCTGTGAGCAGGGAGAGGCCGGCGATCCACAAGAGAGCGGAATTCCGGTAATAACTCGATATAAACTCAAGAACGATTGGGAAAACCAAACCCAGAAAAATAATTCCCTGCCAGAAGACAAAACGCAATTTGCCGGTTAAAAGAAGGCGAACCGAATCCTTTCCCTGTTCCGAGACCCTGTATCTGCGGGAGAGGAAGAGATAGAGAAGGATTCCTTCGACGATCACCAAGAGCTGCTCCGCGTACATTAAAACCTTCATCGCTCCCTTGTGATACGCGATCGGGTCGCTTCCCAGAAGTGAAAGGATGATCGCCATCGAACCGGTGGAGAGTGCGGACGCAAGAAAGAGCACAGGGAGGAGATGAGTATTCCAAAGGGGGACCGATTTCGTCGCCTTTAAAAGGATCCCTGTGTAAAGGGCGGTTGCAAAAGCGAAGACAAAGGCAATGCCCTCCGGGATGAGCCAGGGGCTGGATTCCGGATAGAGCCATTTAAAAGGCAGAAGAGACTTTGCAAGGATAAGCAGTCCGAGGACGATAAAGATGGAGAGGATGATAAACCCACGGGCCACCCATGAAGTTCGAGGATTCAGGCAGGCATACATGAACCTCCATTTGATCCCCAGATCCAAAATCAAAAAGGGGGCGCCCATGGAGACCACGATTGGCCCCCAGAAGATCGGACTCTTTGTGAGGTCGAGACGATAACCGAGGAGTTCGATGAAAGGAAGGGATGGAGGATTTAATATTACCCCCGTCCAGTGGATCAGGAGACCGATGATAAAGGAGCCGGCTCCCATCCCTGCAAGATAGAGATAGATGGCGATCATCGCCTTCCATTCCTGCTGGGGTCTGGGCGTCCTTCCCTCTCTTATCGAATGAGTATGAGCTGCTCCCATCTTTTCTCCATAAGATTGTTCTTCATAATGAACAGGCCAAATCAACCTAATCATACCATATACACCCATCTTGTCAAGATTTAATGAGAATATTTGGAATATCTATTGACAAAGAAATACGAATCTTGTAATTTAATGCAACTAGTTCAATATGGTGAACGCATGAAGAAGAGCGCCTATTCTGCTCCATCCGTTAAGAAAGCCTTTAAAATCCTTCATACCGTCGCTGAATCTTCTGGCGGCCTCGGTGTCAGCGAACTGGCAAAACAATTGAAGATCGGCAAGAGCACCGTCCATGGAATTACCTCCTCTCTGGAAGAGTTAGGGGCTTTGGTTCGTGATCCCATTGATAAGAAATACAATGTCGGCTATACGTTGCTGGAACTCGGAAGGAAGACTTATGGAAGAATTGACCTAAGGGAGACCGCCAGGGTTCCGATGGAGCGATTGATGGAAAAGGTTGGAGAGACCGTCTTCCTCGGAGTCATGAACGGAGATCATATCACCATCCTGGATGTCGTGGAGTCCCATAACGAGATGAAGATCACTTCGCCTCCAGGGACGAGACTTCCCCTCCTCGCAGGCGCCACTGGAAGAGCCTTTCTCAGCCTTCTTGATGCGAAAAAGGCAAGAGAGATCGTCCAAAAGATAGGTTTGGTGAGATATACCCCCAAGTCGGTGACTGAACAGAAACAATATCTCTATGAGGTGGAAGAAGCAAGAAAGAGGGGGTATGCGATTGATGATGAAGAGTATCTCCTGGGTGTCAGAGCCGTTGCAGCGCCCATTCAATTAACCTCTCATTCCCTAGCTGCTATTTGGGTGGTGGGATTTACGTCAAGTCTCAATGACCAGAAGATGGAAAGAATTATCCTCGAGATTCGAAAAGCAACTCAAGAGGTCAACCACTCTTTAAAGAATCATCATCGATGAAGTGGGAGAAATATCATACCGTCTGGGCCGTCATGATCTTTGGTTGGGTGACCAACTATATGGTCCGTTCGAGCCTCTCTCCTCTTCTCATTCCCATCCTCCAGGAATTTAAACTGACCTATGCACAGGCTGGAATATTAGCCACCGCCTTCTTTTATGCTTACACCTTCATGCAACTTCCCGCCGGTTATCTGGGTGACCGATTGGGCAGGAAAATTGTTCTCGTCCTCTGCACCAGTTGGTGGGGCCTGATGTCCCTGCTTACCGGTTTGGTCCACTCTTTTGCCTCCCTTTTTATCTTACGTTTTTTGACGGGTGTCGGGGAAGGGGCCTATTTCAGCAACGATCGACCTATCATTTCTGCCTACACACCGGAGAAGAAGAGGGGACTGGGGCAGGGGATTTCATTCATCGGGTTGGGGATCGGGATGTTCATCGGTATCTCACTCGCCGGGTGGATATCCGATCTCTGGGGCTGGCGATCCGTCTTCATTCTCTATGCCTTTCCTTCCTTTCTTGCCTCTTTCTTCATTTATCGTTGGATTAAAGAACCTCCACGGACAAAGAAAAAGGCTGAGGCTGAGGTTGAGGTTGAGAATAAGGGTACTTCTTATTCTGTTGTCTTTAAGAGCAGAGACCTTTGGCTATTATATTTGGGAGGTATTCCCGGTATTTATGCCCTCTGGGTAGTGGGGACATGGGCTCCTGCCATATTTAAGGAGATGGGGGTTAAAACACTCGCCCAATCATCCTTCTATTCGAGCCTCTTGGGGATTTCTGCCATCCCGGGCCTTGCCCTGACAGGGTTTGTGAGCGATCGACTGGCAAGAAAAGGGAAGGGGAGAAAAGGTCTCATTGCTATTGAATTCTTTCTGATCTCATTCTGTATGCTTGGATTGGGATATGGATTGAAAACGAAGATGAATATCTATCTTTTCATCATTTTCTTCTTTATGGCCGGGTTCTTTATATGGGGACACTGGGCAGCCTTCTATGCCCTTCTTCCTGACATCGTCCCCTATGAAATTCTTGGGACAGCATACGGTTTGACCAATACGATTCACTTCACAGGTTCGTTAATCGCCCCCTGGGTGACAGGATGGATTAAAGATGTGACCGCTTCATTTTCATGGGGACTTTACCTTGCGGCAATCTTCTGTATTTTGGGAGGCATCTTGATCCTGGCTGTCAGACCGTCTTTTGGTTTCGGGAAAGAAAAGATAATATTCGAAACCTGAAGGGGTCGGCTTAGTCCCAACTCCATCACTCCTTCCCGAGGTTTTCCTTCCAACCTTCACCGAATTTCTTATCGAAAAAGTCTACCATTTTTTCGAACAGCCTTTTCCAACCCGACGAGAATTCATGCGTCAGAGCATCCTCCAAAAAAGGGACAACTTCTCCAAGCTTCTCCTTTGGCAAGTAAGATCGGGCCTTTAATTCGTAAGATCGCTTCAGGGCTTCCGGAGTTAGGTTGTGTGCGGTCAGCATGACCACCCGGAGATTGCGACTGACAGCCAACTCAAGCAATTCAAAACCCCGAACACCCATGATGTCAAGAATCACCAGGTCGTAGGCTGAAGAGCGTATCTCTTGGACAGCTTGCTCATATTGAGTGGCCTTTTCAAACCGGCAGTCCGGGCAGGCACCTAAAATTTCTTCCTTTAAGATTGCGAGGACATCTGGTTCATCATCTACTGCGAGGATCCGTTTCCCTTTCAAGATCGACTCTTTCATACTATTTCCTCCTCTCTCAATTAAGACCAAGAACAAAAAGGGATTGTCTGCAAACATCCTAAAACAATATAATAGGGCGTTTTCTTGGCTCCATCAACAGAAAAGTCATAAAGATTCCAGAATTCTAACCATATCCACTCCGACTTCATTTGTTTTTGAGCTTCCACCAAGGTCTACGGTCCTAACTTTTTTCTCAGAGAGATTCTGTTTGACAGCCCGTAATAGAAGGCCGGCGGCCTCTTCTTCTCCCAGATAGTCCAGCATCAATTTAGCTGTAAGGATAGCCGCAATAGGATTGGCCAGCCCCTTTCCGGCAATATCCGGCGCAGAGCCATGGACGGGATCGAAAAAACCTGGATAAGATCTGTCCTTTGGATTGAAACTGGCTCCAGGCGCTAACCCCATGCCCCCTGTTACCGAAGCGGTCAAGTCTGAAAGGATGTCGGCAAAGAGATTGGAGGCCACGATCACATCATATCCCTTGGGATTTCTCACGACATCCATGCAGGCGGCATCGATCAATTTGGATTCGGTTTGGATGTCAGGATATTGAACCGAGACTTCTATAAAGATTCTGTCCCAGAGGACCATTCCATATCGCTGGGCATTGGACTTGGTGATGGAGGTAACCTTCTTCCTGCCTTTCTTTCTCGCATATTCGAAGGCAAAGGCGATGATTCTTTCCATTCCCTTTCGTGTGAAGAGACCGCTCTGGACGGCTAATTCTCGATCTTCGACGCCGACAATTCCCCCGATATTCGAATATTCGCCTTCAGTATTCTCTCTGATGACCACAATGTCAATTTCTCCTCCGGAGATATTGGCCAATGGGGATTCCAACCCTGGAAAGAGATAGACAGGACGGAGGCCCACGTAGAGGTCAAATTCCCATTTGATGGGAAGAAGAAGTCCGTGAAGGGTCACATCATCCGGGATCCTCGGATCACCCACGGCGCCCAAATAGATGGCGTTAAAATTCTTCAGGACCTCGAGGCCATCTACGGGCATCATCCTTCCATTCTGCAGGTAGTAGTCGCTACCCCATGGGAAATATTCGAATTCGAATTGAAATCCCTCCGTGATTTCAGAAAGGGCTTTCAAACATTTAATCCCTTCAGAAATGACTTCTTTCCCAATCCCATCCCCTGGGATAACGGCAATTCGATGAGATTTCTTCATAAGCGAAGATAAAGCGAATTATTTTTCCTTGCGATATGAAGCGGGTGTTTCCTGATCACCTGCTCCAGATCTTCCGTTTCGGTTAAAAACCCAAATAGCGAATCAACGATGTCTATGCTATACAAGATTGGATGGAAAGTATCAAGACTCGACGGTAGTATATATTTTTTGTTTTTTGTAGTTGACTTACAAACAAATTTTAGTTATCTTCTGTAACCAATTAATAAAAAAAGTCTTTATCACTTTTATAGAGAGAAACATAAGTAATGCAATATCGGCGCATTCCTGCCGAATTACCCCCCTTTAGCAAAGGGGGGTGAGGGGGATTTGAGACCCGGAGAAATCCCCCTCAATCCCCCTTTTCCAAAGAGGGAGGTTAAGGTAAGCACTGTAAAACATCCACAAACACGCTTCAGAATTGAGGGGACTCCTGTTGCATTACTTTTGCGGTCCTCTATAACCATCGCCGAACATGATGGGTGGGGAAATTCGTCGCAGGGATGCCTGTAATCGCTGGTTCGAGGCTGCCGGCCGGCTGATCCGAGGTAGCTATCAGTACGGGCCGCGGGCCGACGAACCGGCGGTGGCGATGACCATTACGGCGTCTTGCCGAAGTCGGGTGGCGACGCCCCGTTCCGCTAAATTACACTTAAAGGAGGAAAGCCATGTCAAAAACAAAATCAGGTTATGTTTTTTCAGTATTGGTTGTGGCGCTTGTCGCCGTCTTCGCTCTTTCGGCGATCAACCCGGCCAACGCACAGGAGCGCAAGCCGCTGCGGTGGGCGACCGCCGCGGTCGGCTCGTACGGCTACATGGTCGCCGCCTCGATGAGCAAGATCTTCGAGAAGGCGCTCGGCGGCGAATACACTGTCACCGTCCAGCCTTATACCTCTCCCACCGTTGCCATGAAGGCGGTGATGGACGGCACCGCTGAGATTTCCTACACGGCAGACATCGGCATGGGCGAGTTTCATCAGCGCGTCGGCGGATTCAAGGACTACAAGCCCAAGATGCCGGAGCTCGTGCACACCTGGTACGCCTATC
>MGQQ01000085.1 GCA_001798855.1 Deltaproteobacteria bacterium RBG_16_49_23
GATCATCGCCAGGGCCATGGCTCCATCGGTGCCCGGTCTGATCCTAAGATACATCTCTGCATGATCAGCCAGCGGAATCCTTTTGGGATCAATGACGACTATCTTTGCCCCCTTTTTTAAATTCTCCTCAATCGCGAGTCTCAGAGGGAAGTCCGATTCATCAGGGTTATGTCCCCAGAGAATGTAGAGGTTTGAATCGAGTTCTTCAGTAGGATATTTGCCAAATGTAATCTGCCTTGTTCGAATTCTCATCCGATAGCAGATACTTTCCACCGAAAAGAAGTTGGGCGAACCAAAGGCGGCTTTAAATCTCTGGGTGAGACCTGCCATTTCTAAATTCTCCACCCCGATCGAGCCGCTAAAAACTCCTAGTACAGAAGGCCCAAATTCATTCTTAAGCTTTAAGAGTTTATCAGCAATCTCTGTGAGGGCCTGATCCCAGGTGATTCTCTCGAACCTCCCATCAACCCTTTTCATCGGATATTTGAGCCGTTCAGGGTGATAGATGTTGTCAAGGGTTGCCTCTCCCTTCGGGCAGAGCTTTCCCTTGTTCAAAGGATGGGATTCCAATCCTTCGACTTTAACGGCAACCCCATCCTCAACGGTCACTTTCGTCCCACAGCTATGATAACAGAGCGTACAATCGGTCAATATTACTTTTTTCTCTTTGGCCATGATTTCGCCACGCCTCCTCTTTTAATCTCTACCGGTTCTGGAAAGTCCTCTTCCCCTTTGGCGGATTTTTTTTATTTGATTAACCCTATCTTCCGTTTGATATCTTCCCTTAAGGCCTTTTTGTCATGTTTTCCTGCTTGCGTAAAGGGGAGATCCCCCACAAACTCAAACCTCTCAGGGACCAGCAGTTTTGAGGCCCCCTTGTTTTCCATAAAGGTCTTTATCCCCTCAGGATCAATTTTCGCTCCATCAGCAGGCTTCACATAGGCACAAACCTTTTCGCCCAATTCCTTGTCCGGCATCCCAATCACTGCCGCATCGGCTACTCCCGGATAGGAACATAAAAGTTCCTCAACCTGAGCGGGGCTGATGTTCTCTCCACCTCTGATGATGATGTCTTTAATCCTTCCTGTTATCTTTAGATACCCTGAACTATCGATCCGTGCTTGATCGCCTGTTCTGAAGAAACCATCTTTGGTAAAGCTTTTTCTGTTCTCCTCTGGATTTTTTAAATACCCGGCAAATATGCCAGGACCCTTGGTCACCAATTCCCCATCCTGATGGGGGGGTAACTCCCTCCCCCCCTCATCAATAATTTTCACCTGTTCATAGGGACAACAGGGTTTGCCAACCGTATTGCAGATCGTTTCAACATCATCGGTGAGTTTTGTCCTGCAAAGCAACCCTTCACTCATCCCAATTCATTGATGTAAGTGCATCCCAGTTTTCGATACACCTCTCGGATCAAATCAGGAGGACTGGGCTCTCCCCCAGCCGATATTTTTTTCAAAGAGTTTAGATCGTAGCCCTGGGGCTGCTCTAGTTCGATCATTCTCTTCACCAGGCTGGGAACGGTCGGCATATAGGTCACCTTCTCGGACTGGATGGCGTTACAAAGATCCTGGGGCTTGGTTGAATCTAATAAAACCAATTTGTAACCCCAAAAAATGGCGCCCACAACATTGAGCAGAGCGAGGTTATGGCCGACGGGTACGATGAGGAGGCACACGTCCTGGGTATTCATCTCCCCTGCCTTATGCAGGTACTCCACATTGCAAAGATAATCATTATGCGTTCGGGGAATCCCCTTCGGTAAACCGGTGGTTCCTCCTGAAGGGATAATATGGGCGATATCCGTCGCTTCAGGCCGCCGGTTGGACAATTTATCCTGATCCACCGCACTAAGCTCTTGTCCCATGAGATCTTCCAGGGTCATCGTAAAAACGCCACTCTTTTTCTCTCCTCTCACTGAGAAAATGTGCTTGAGGCCAGGATTTTTTTCCCTCACTTCTTCAACAAAGGAGGCATAATCAATCTTTCGGTAAACCTCTGGTACGATCCAGGCCTTCGCCTCGGTAAGATGGGCAAGATGGCCTACCTCTAACTGTTTATATCCAGAGATCAAAAGGACGGGAATAGCTCCTATTTGTTGAAGGGCGAAATAGGAGCAGACAAACTCACTCCAGTTCGGAAGTTGTAACAGAACAGTGTCGCCCCTCTCGATTCCTAATTTCATTAAACCAACACCGAGTCGATCCACTCTCGCCTGGAGCTCCCGATAAGTCAACCGTACCCGATCATCCACAATGGCTTCTTTCTCCGGAAACACATCAGCGGTTTTGTTGAGAACATCTCCGAGCGTCATCCCCAACCACCATCGATATCGGCTATACCACTTGGCATCTTCCTCTCTATGTCTTGGAAATTCGATCATGCTCATCTTCAACCACTCCTATATCGTTAATCGTCTATCTCTCTGCAATCGTAACACTTTAGCGCTTTGAAAAGGGCTTCATAAAATCCCTCCCCACCTCCCTTTGCCAAAGGGAGGAAAAAGGATTTCCCCCTTTTGACAAATGGTTCGACTTGCTCACCATCCTGAGCTTGTCGAAGGAGGGGGATAAAGGGGGATTAGATATTTTTTTCAAAGCCCTGAAGTGATACCTGCAATCGAGTCTGCCATTAAGCCTCGTCTTTGAATGAACCTGGTCTGGCCATCTTGGGCAAGAAGGGCTCAGGGGCATGTAAATATTCTTCCGGATATCGAGTACATTTCACCTTTTCATATCTCGAGTCGGCCTCGAGGCACCAGTTGCAGGCCACGCACCGAACGATCTCTTTTTCTTTCCCCTCTTTGGCTTTCATGGGCCAATCGGGGTCGGCGAGAAGGGCCCGGCACAACCCGATCGCATCTGCTTTTCCCTGTTCCAATATCTCCTCTGCATGTTTGGGTTCTCTAATCTTTCCGGCGGTCACCACAGGGGTGTCAAATCCTGCATCCCGGACCGCCTTTCTAATCCCCTCTGCCAAATAGACATGTGTTCCATCAGGCCACCAATACCACGGGCTCATCCGATGACCGCTGTACCCCGACATGGGATCCGGAGGATTCCCTTCTCCAGGAGTCTTTGCATCTTCAAATCGACTCCCCGCAGAGACGCTGAGGTAATCCGCTCCAAGCTGAGCAAACCTTCGGGCGATCACTGCGCTTTGGGATAAGGTATTTCCCGCGATGACAAAGTCTTCTCCATTCATTCTCACACCGAGAGGATAGTTCTCACCGACAAGTTTTCGCACTGCCTGAAAGACTTCGATCGGCAGTTTCATCCTGTTTTCAATGCCTCCTCCGTATCCATCCGTTCTCTTATTTGAGCGGGAGAGGAAGGAGGAGAGGACATAGGCATGGGCCATATGGATCTCAATGAAGTCAAACCCAGCATCCAATGCACGCCTTGCGGCAGTGACATGATCATTCACAATATTAGGGAGGTCCTCCGTTTTAAAATCCTCAACCTTCTGCCTCCAGCCCGTTTTGGAGAGTTTTAGAAATTGCATGATCTGGATGCCGATCTTTACCTCCCGGTTAACTTCACGTATAGCCTTCACTACGTCCGTCAAACCAGGTACACAACCATCATCGCTAATTCGAAGATTGTAAGGGCTCTTTGACGGGATGATGACCGCAGCTTCCACCACAATGGCACCCACTCCGCCCTTCGCTTCCCTCTGGTATCTCTTTATCAGATTCTCTGTGACAGAACCGTCCTCTGTGGAGAGTCCAGACACCATCGATGTCCGTTGTATTCGGTTAGGGAAAGTAACCCCCCTCATCGTGATCGGTGAAAACAGTTTCTCATAATTCATAGCCTTCTCTCCTTCTTGATATTCACACCTTGATCGTAATCGCCCCGTTGGTGCACACGGATACACATTGCGGTTCTCCGCGGCAGAGGTCACAATGATAGGCTGTTTCTTCAAACACAGTCAGCCCATCAAAAGGGCAGGTTTCCGCCCTTTCTTTATTCCAGATAAACTTGGCCATCTCCAATGTTTCATCCACTCCTTCATTCTCAAGGCACTTTATCTTTTTACATTGGCGACAAACCATCGGAGTATGAAGGTCGGTTCCCAAATCGTCCTTTAAAATACGAATGGCGGACTTCGAAGGGTTGATCACTTGCAAATGGAAGAGGGAACAGACCATCTCGCACAGATGGCAACCCGTACATTTCTCTTTTCGCACTTCAATCCTCATAACGAATCTTCTTCGGGATCGATCTATAGAGGGATCTCCAACCTCTTCAACCCTTCTTCGGTGGGTCTGCCGTTCTCATCCCAGCCATGGAGTTCATAATACTCATCTAACATTTTATTAAACCCTGCGGGATCAATCTTATGACCTTTTGCAGGCCCCTCGGGAACAGGCTCGAAATACCGAAAGGGCAAACTGTCTTTTTCCCGATCCATTCCCCAAAGGGCAAGCATCCTCCTCTCGAGGGTGCAGATCCTCTCCCCAACGGTCTTCAGATCCTCCCCTGAAATCCTTCGGCCTGAGGAGAGGTAAATGAGATCGCTAAACTCTTTGTATTGAGGAGCATGAGGACTGCTGAAGACGGTCATAAACCGGCATACCCCCAGGGAATCGCAGACGGCATTAAGGAGTTCATGCCACCAGATCATTCTTCCTTTTCCGTCATAGGAGGTGAAGTCGGGATCCACCTCTCCCCCATATAGTTTTTCCAAAAGAGGAGCGGGAAGGCGGAGGATATCTAAGGAAGGCCTGCTTCGCATATGGCAAGCTCCCCGACTGGCCGTCGCCATCCCCAAAGCGAAACTCTTTGTCATCCTTTCATCGTCATTTCAAAGGGAAGGTTCTTCACCTGTAGAAGGAATTCCCCTGCTTTGGGTCCCAGTCGTTCCCGTGCAAAGGATCCATCGGCCATGAGATCGCCAAACCCTTCCCTTTGCGCAATCATATGAATTATCTTTTTGATACTTTTTGAGTCACCCCATTCTAAAGGAAACCCGATCGTTTTTTCATCGATGATCCCATTCTGGTAAAGTTCCATAGCCCAGGCGATATAGGATCCTGTCGAGATGGCATCTAATCCATACCGGTTGCAGAGTTCGACGAGCTGAAGGATACTTTCCAAATACAAATTCCCAATCTTCCATCCCATGGAGCCGACCGAGGCATATTCTGGCCCTTCTCCATAGACCTCTTTATCTTTCTCCATTTCGATCTTCAATCGATGACGGCAATGGACCGGACAGCTGCAGCAGGCAACCATCCCCGTAGAATAGCGTTCCAAATTTTCCGCCACCAACCCCAACCCAGCCTCCCCAACGCTCGTCCATTGATGATTGCGCACCGCAAGAAATCCTGCAGTATTCCCTAACGCGATCATCAGAGGCGTCCCAAATCGACCGAGGGCTTGAACCCATCTCCTTTCCATCAGACCTTTTAGGAGATCCTTATAATAACTCAAAAGGCCCTGTGGATTTTCGATCTCAAGATCCTCTGTCCCCCGAACGGCCACCGCCTTTAAATGTTTCGATCCCATCACTGCCCCGAGTCCGGTTCGGGCAGCGATGCTCTTCAGACCTGTCCTTACACCGGCGAATCTGACCAAGTTCTCGCCAGCAAGGCCGATACAAGCGACCTGAACTCTCTCATCACCCAATTCCTGACGAATAGCTCTCTGTGTTTCCATCGCATCGAGGCCCCACAGATGGCGTGCATCTTTAATTTGAACATCCCCATTCTTTATCCAGAGATAGACAGGGTCCTTGCTTTTCCCGACAATCATTAAATGGGAAAGTCCTGTGTATCGGAGCTCAGCGCCAAAATCACCCCCCATATTGGCGTCACCGAGATACCCCGTCTCGGGTGAGATCGCAGAGATATTCATCCTGCTTCCCAAGTTAAGGCAGCCCGTTAATAAACCAGCGCCGAAGATCAGGGGATTTTCTGGACCGAGGGGATCGATTCGGGGATGAAACCTCCTGGCCAGGAGATACATATTCATTCCCCGACCACCCAGATATTGGAATTGAATCTCCTGAGGGATTTCCTCAAGAGAAATCTCTCTTTTGGTCAGGTTGATCAAGGCCAATCTATTTTTAAAAACCATCATGATCTTTAGCTCTTCAAATTTATCTTCCTGCTTATCCTAAAATCTTCCTTTTTAGGATTTCACTCTTTTTAAAATTTCGACAATTCCTAAATTGCCATCGACACGAATGACGTCTCCATCCTGGATGGATTTGGTTGCCCTCCATGTTCCCACCACCGCCGGAAGTCTATATTCCCTTGCAGTAATGGCAGCATGGGTCAACATTCCCCCTGTATCCGTAACGACTCCTTTGATCTTCGGGAAGAGAGGAGTCCAAGCGGTCGCTGTATAAGGGCATACCAGGATCTCTCCATGCTGGAGTTTTGGGAAGTCCTCGAAGCTTGTAATGACACGCGCCGGTCCTTCAATCATTCCAGGAGCCCCTGGATAACCCTCAAAACGATCCATGACTTTTAATTCCTCCACTTTCCCTGCCTTAATGACTTCATCGATCATTCCAAAGACTTTAATCATGATCGGGTCGGTCACTTTTTCTGGAACCATCCCGAGGGTCAGGGGGGCCTCCTGAAGTTCTTTCACCTGATTCCAGCCCCACTTCCTCTCCTTCACCGTGCAGGGAATCATCCGGCGGTAATGATAAATCGCAGCGTTTCGATTCCTCGACAAACCTGCCATGACCTCTTCGAGCTCGTTATAATTTAAGAAAAAGACATCCTCAGGCTGCTCTAAAAGTCCCCATTGTTTCAGCCTTCTCCCGCAGACCATCGCCACATCATGGAGTCGAGCAGTGGAAGACCCGTCGATGTAAAAACCATGATCCTCCTGAAACTGGTAAGTCTTTCGACCCACGTCTAACAATATTTTAAATTTTTCCTGCTTCTCTGAGGGAAGTTTGGACAAGAAATGATGAGAAGCCTCCTGGCTCTCTTTGATCATCTTCTCTCTCTCCTCTCGGATATCCCAACCCTGTCTCACCCTTGGAATGTAGGTCTTAATCGTCTCGAGGACGGGGGTAGGATCTTCTATCCAGGTGGAAAAGAGAACATCGAGATGGGCGGCTGTAATCCGATGACCATAGATGTCCAAGAATTGATAGAAGGAGGCTAACCATTTTGAAGCGTGAGGATCCTCATTCAACTTTTTGAGCAGGTCTTTGGAATCTTCTTTGAGAAAAAGCTCGCCAATCCCAACCTCATCAGCCAACTTCGCGAGTTCCCAAAAACCTTGGTCAGTCCTGGTCGCCATGGTGTCCAGGCCCTTCAACATGATGGTCGCATCCTTTTCTTCTATCCCATGCTCTTTACAAAAGGCTTCAAATTCAAGATAGAGGGCATCCGCCGGGTACATCAGAGCGAAATGAATCTCCCAGTTCCTTTTATTGATTTCCTCACTCCTCCGAATGGCATAGGAGAGGTCGGCATCAGACATCCCATCATTTACACTCCCCATAAAATTGAGTCCTTGTTTCACCTCCTCAATAAGACGAGTGTAGTATTGATGCCAGTGTTCCCTCAAATAGTCAAGGAGCTTTCCAAATTCGACCGCTCTTCTCCCAATTTCCGCTTCGTCTTTCAGCTCTTCAAATCCGAGTAAGACCCTCCCTTTGAAAATCTTGACATGGCCGCCCTTAGAAGGAGGCAATTGGGTTTCCTCTGCGGCCACATGATAACCCCAGGCATGGTGTTTCTGAACCGTAGTCATCCCCAGAGGGGAGATCGGGTAAGGTTGATGTAAATCGTCACGGAACCAGAAGATATCCTCATCATCAGGGATTCTGAGTGTTCTCATTCCTGAAATACTTCTATCCATATCATTGAGATCAAAATCATCATACATACCCATCCCTCCCTTTCTCTTAAGATTTTTAGAGAGATATCATTCTTTCGAAGCCAATAGGTTTTCTGCCATGAGTTGGATAAAACCATAAACGTCTTCTTGCTTTTCCATCCCTCTAATACCCAAGGCTTTTGCGAAGTCGAAATAAGCTTGAAGCTTTTGATGATCATCCAAAGAAAGTAACTGCTCAGAGGTGAGGCCTTTCTTCTTCATTTCCGCCTTTAACTGTTCCTTGATTTCAGCCACCCATCCCTCGGCACGTTCACAAGGAGATGAATCTTTTTTGTCATAGAGAATGTGTTCTATCTTGTCTCCCTCTTTTACGGCTCGCTTTTCCTCGAGGGTGTACCCCTTTGATCCCTTACGCCCCACGAGGAAAAGGCTCTCTATTTGTCTGGGCAACCGTTTGACTAAGAAGAGCAATGGATAATCCTCGGCTACATCAAAAGCCATTCTGCCCACCTCTTCCGTCCTCTCGAGGGTATAATACCTCCAGAGCTCGGCGGTCATCTTAGATATTCCAACCACCTCCTGCCACCCGTCTTTCCATCGCATGAGGACGTAATGATCTAAAGTTTTTTTAGGCGGAGGGGGGCAGAGTCCCGACCTTGAGAGTTCAAGCCAAGTCTGATTGTCTAATTGAGTGAATTCAGTTACCTTTCTCGAACCGTCTTCATATTCAATAATCAAACGCTTCGGTGAGATCATCTCTTTTCCCCCTTTATAATATCCACCAACTCACGGAAATCACTGATTACAAAATCAACATCCTCCGAGGAGCCAGAGTTGATATATCCGGTGTATTGGATCGTTTTAAAGCCCCTTTTTTTTGCGGGAGTAATATCCGTGGCAAGCTTATCCCCTATCATGGCGCCTTCAGAAGTCTCGATACCTTGAGACCGCAAATCTCTGGCCAATTCATCATACAGTGTCCCTTCTTCTTTTGTCTTTCCCTTATACTTTAAATCGATGGACCCATTCCGGAGGTCAATCTTCCCCTGAGGGGTGACCACTTCTCCAAAATACTTGACCAATCCTTTACTTTGTATGAAGCGGGTCACGATATCTGTGCCCATAGGCCCTAATGTCTTTTTCAATTCAGCCACGACCGACAAGCGGATTCCTTGTCCCTTCAAATATTGAAGAGCCTCTTCCAATCCATCCCCCACCAAGAGATGCTCCTGTTCCTTTGCAGCGAATATCTCCTTGGCCTCCTCTCTCCCATCAAAGACATAACTCATAATGAGGTCCCTGTGTCCCTCTTTAATGGTGCTGTAGCTCCCCAACTTTTCTTTTAACACGCGATACTTTTGAATTCTTTCTTCAATTCGTTCAGGTTCCCCGATGGCTTTGCATACATCTCCAATCACCAGGTGATTCCGCAGGCCTGTCGGGTCCATCATGCACTGTCCAAAATCAAATCCAACCCACTTTAATTCGATGTTCATCCGCTGTCTCCCTTTCTAAAATATCTCTCTGGGAAAGTGAATTCCTGGATGAGATCATCAGCCTCCCATGGACTGAGATCTCATCCAGAAAATTAAGTGGTTCTATTTCTTCGGTGGAAGTTTAAAAAGCTTCTCCAGATTCTTACCTAAGATCATATCTACCTCTTCTTGTTTCAATCCCATTTGGGTGCTTAGGTCTTTGATTGCCTTGATCGCTCCTTCAGGATCGCCCACCCGATGGGCGTAATCCGTTCCCATCACCATATGATCAGGCCCAATCCATTCCAAACAGCACTTCATGGCCGGTAGATAGAATGAGGTGGTATCCGGATACACCCTCTTTTTATAGGTGATATCAGGAGACTCCTTCAATTCAATTCCCCATTCCTTCCCATAACCTTTGTAAGAGTCATGTAATCGTCTTACGAAATAAGGCACCGTCCCACCTAAATGTCCATGAATAAGCGTCATCTTGGGGAACTTGTCGAGAACCCCTTGAAAGATCAGACTGACCACAGCCATGCTTGTATCCAGCGTATAGCCCCAAAGCTGATAGGGGATCTTCATGAGATTCATGACCGATGCCGTAAGAGGAAACGCAGGATGGACAAGGAAGGGAAGCTCATACTTATTCGCCAATTCATAAATGGGATGGAATTTGTCCAAATAGACAGGTTCCCCATTCACATTGGAAAACATCTGAATCCCCACGCAGCCCATCTGGTGACATCTCTCAAGCTCCTTGCATGCCTCATTCACATCCTGGTAAGGGAGGGAGGCCATGTGGTAGAAGCGTCCCGGATAGTCCTGGGCCGCCTTTGCGAGGGCATCGTTACACTTCTTCGCCCAAGATATGCCGACATCTCTCGGCAGGACCTCGGGGCCAGGGATGGTTACCGATAGAAGCTGCGTATTGAGGCCTGCTTTATCCAAATCCTCTATTCGTGCCTTTAAATCATAGTGTCCAGCTCTGTCGATGTGCGCCGTACAGACGCCTTTTTGCCAAATCCTGTAATGGGTCCCTCCATCGTGCGTCGCATAGAGATCCTCTGTCGATGATTTTGAAACTAAGAAATCGAGATATTCTTTCGGGTACCAATGACAATGTACATCCACCGTTCTTTGTGCCATAAAACCTTATCCTCCTTTTAAATATTTTCTAAATGGTTCTGAACTGCCTTCACTCTTCTCTTTCTTTTGACCCTGCCCTATCCACCTCCTCTCTTTGAAGCTATTCTCCACCGACCTTGGCCCTTCTTGCTTGCAGGATATACAGCGCACCTTTTTCATAGGCCCACTCGATGTCTTGATGGCAGCCGTAATGGTCTTCAACGGAACATGCGATTTTACAAAGTTCTTCGATCTGCTCTGTGGTGAGGGTAGGTTCATTGACTTTCTCCGTTTCAACGGGAGCCCATTCTGCGCCACCCTCTTTGACCTGAATATACGTCTGTTCCTTCCTGGCGATCTTCTTCTGGTTCACACGAAAAGGTTTTTTATTGATGATGTACAGATCGCTTTGGCATTTGCCGCATACAACGGTTTCTCCCAACCCCCAATTCGACTCGATCACGATTTCGTTCTTTTCTCCACTGATGGGGTTCACGGTGAAAAGCACACCCGCAACCTGTGAGTTCACCATCAATTGCACGGTCGGTGCAATCACCGCCTTGAAGTGCTCGATCCCTTTGTTGTGGCGAGCAAACGCAGCACGTCCGGACCAGACAGAAGCCCAACATTCCTTTACCTTCTCAACAACGGTCTCGGCCCCCTGGATATAATGAAAGGTATCCATCATTCCTGGAAAGGACGAGACAGGAGAGTCTTTTACGGCCACAGATGACCGAACAGCCACGAAAGGCTGTTGTTGATCGCCACTGGAGAGCCTCTCGTACTGTTCAACGATCTCCTGTTCGATCTCTGGAGGAATGGGAGCATTCACGATCAGCTCACGGACCTTTTGCGTCTTTTTTTCAAGGTCTTGAAAATCTTCATAATTAATGGTCTCTGAGATTTTCCTTATCTGCTCTTCAAGATCATTTTTCTTTAAGTGGTAGTAATAGGCTTCCCCAATGACATTAAAACCTTTCGGGACATTCAGCTTCAGGTTGGTCAGCTCACCCAGATGGGCTGCTTTCCCGCCACATTCCTGGAACATCTCCTTTCCAATTTCTTCGAATCTCTTAACAAACATAGTTTCCCCTTTCTCTACCGGCGTCGGATCGGAAAGATCTCAAAACCCAGTTTCTCCTGGAATGTCCCTACAATGCCTTTGGGGGTGAAAAAGATGACCGAGATAGTAATCGTCCCAAAAATGATCAGGTTGAAACCCACATATTCAGAAAGGTACTGCTGTAAAACGACGAAAACGGCTGCTCCTACAATAGGCCCTGCCACCGTCCCGAGACCTCCGATGATGACAATGAAGAGGAGTTTTACGGTCCAGCCGATCCCAAAGGCTTCAAAGGGTTGGATGAATATCGTATTCAAATACAAGACGCCCGCTGTCATGCCGGTAATAAAAGCGCTCAGCAAAAAGCAGGTAAACTTACAGCGAAAAATGTTGACCCCGATGGCCTCAGAGGCCCTGTCATCGTCCCGGATCGCCATCAGGGCGAGGCCCAGATTGGAACGGAGGAGTAGATAGATGAGAGCGATCGAACCGATACAGAGGACCAATGCGGCATAATAAATCGTGGACATGGAAAGTCTGTAAGCGGGTTGAATGAAGAGCCCCATCCCATATCGGACATATCCCCAGTTGCTGAAGCAGATTCCCAACGCCTCGGCGATGATCCATGTCCCAATTGCAAAATAGACCCCTTTCATCCTGAAGATAGGCAGGGAGATGAGAACCGCAAGGAGGACTGAGATCACCCCTCCCAGAAAAACGCTAAGAAAAATGGGAAGTCCATGGTACATGGACAATACCGCAAGAGAGTATCCTCCTATCCCGATAAACATCTGCTGTCCCAAGGAAATCAAACCTGAATAGCCCGCTAAGAGGTTCCACATGGAGGCTAAGGTCATGTAAAGACAGATCAGTAATAGGATGCTCACCATATAACGGGTAGCCCAAAATGGAAGTGTGGCAAGGGCTATCAATAATAAAGCGGCTAAGAGGATACGAATTCGATTGGATGACATCGAAAAAATTATTTCCTTCCCAATATTCCTTGAGGCCTGATGGTCAACACGATAAGCAGGATGATGTAACCGCTCAACAATTGAAGTCCAGGTCCAATGATCCGGCCACCGACCAACTGTGAAACCCCCAAGATCAGACCTCCCAGAAATGTCCCAGGCAGGCTTCCTAATCCACCGATGATGACCACGCCGAAGGCGATGATGAGGTATTGAGTCCCGGAATGGGGGTAAAAGGTGAAGGTCATCCCTACCAGCACCCCCGAGATAGCTGCCGTAATCACCGCAATCCCCATGGCTAAGGCATAGACCCTTTTGGGATTAATCCCCATCAGCCTGGCTGCCGTTAAATTGTCTGATGCGGCTCGAATGGCCCATCCCAGATAGGTCTTTTTCATGATTAAATGGAGCAGGCCCAGCACGAGAAAACCTACCACGAAGTCGACGAGGTAGATCACGGGCACATAAAAGAGGTTGAAGACATTGATGCTTTTAATGGCCAGACTGGTCTGCAGGGTGCGGGCATCAGGAGTGAAGAGGAGGAGCATGGCGTTTTGCAGGATGATGGAGAGCCCGAAGGAGATCATGAGGTAGGGCTCCATCCCTTTTTCTAAGACCCAGTTAAAAAGAAAGGTCTGGATCAGGTAACCTAAGATAAAAATAGCCGGAAGCACGAAAAGAAAGGTCACGAGTGGATGGATCCCTAAGAGTTGTAAGAAGACAAGGCTGAAATAGCTTGCAAGGATCATCAGCTCGCCGTGGGCCAAATTGACCTGTCTCATGATTCCGAAGATCATGGAGAGACCTATGCCGATCACAGCATAAAGACCCCCCAACAGAATGCCATTAATCAATGGTTCCAAAGAAGTGAGCATAAGGTTTGAATCCTTCTCTCCCCTATATTGGATAGAGTTTAAAGACCGAAATAAGCCTTCTTCACCTCTTCTTCAGTGAAATCCTTTGGATTCCCTTTTAGCCTGATCTTCCCCTCTTGAAGAATATAGGCGAAGTCAGCAGTCTTCAGGCTTCGCTTCACATCCTGTTCCACCAAGACCACCACCATGCCCTTCTGTTTGATTCGATTCACCGCATGGTAGAGATGTTTGACCATGACTGGACTGAGGCCCAAAGAAATCTCATCAAAGATGATCAATCGGGGTTGTGACATGAGGGCCCTGCCGATCGCCAGCATCTGTTGCTCTCCTCCACTCAGGGTCGAACCGAGTTGGCCCTTCCTCTCTGCCAGCCTTGGAAAGAGTTCAAAGACATTCTCAAGCTGCTCATCCTTTGTTCTCCGCGCTCCAGGCGAATAGGATCCAATCAACAAGTTCTCCAAAACGGTAAGGGTGGAGAAAATTTTTCGACCCTCCGGAACCAGAGCAAGTCCCAATTTGACGATATCGTGGGGGCCGAGAGGATCAATCTTCTCTCCGTTAAAATGGATGCTTCCGGTACTCGGCTTCAGGAGTCCCGAGATCGTCTTGAGAAGCGTCGATTTCCCTGCCCCATTTGAACCCAGAATTGAGACGATCTGGTCTCTTTCCACGCTTAGGGTGATATCCGATAGAGCCTGGAATCCTCCGTAGTAAACATTTAAATTCTTAACCTCCAGCATGGCCATCAATCTTCATCATCCCCCAGATAGACCTTATGAACCTCTTCTGAATCCAGCACCTCATCAGGGTTGCCGTAGGCAAGCTTTTCACCAAAATCCATGACTAATAGCCGGTCAGGTCCTCTCTTCATAGCCATCATGATATGTTCCACCCATAGAATTGTAATCCCATCTCTCCGTAATGAGTGAATGATTTTGAGTACCTCCTCCACTTCTGACTCGGTAAGTCCTCCGGCCACTTCATCAATGAGAAGAAGGGTTGGGCCCGTGGCGAGGGCTTTGGTAAGCTCTAATCTTTTCCGGTCCAAAAGAGGTAAGGATTCGGCAAAGGCATTTCTCTTCGAAAATAGTCCGGTCTTTTCCAGAACCTCTTCGCATTTCTTCCTCGATGCTTTGCTTCCCATCCCCCCGCCATACACAGCCCCAACCAACACATTTTCGAGTACGGTCATATTCACGAAGGGCCTTGGGATCTGGTACGTTCGAGCAATGCCCATGCGACACCTTCTGAAGGTCTGGGCCGAAGTGACATCCGTCCCATTGAACATGATTTTTCCGGATTCGGGTTTGATCTCACCCGCAATGAGGTTGAACAAAGTCGTTTTCCCTGCACCGTTCGGACCGATAATTCCCAGGATCTCGTCCTGACTTACTTCAAAACTGAGATCGTGAACGGCTGCCACTCTTCCGAAAGATTTGCTCAATTTCTCAATGGTCAGGATGCAGGACATGGTCGTCTTTCCATAGCCAAATAATTTTTCTTTTATGATTTTGGAATGGGGAAGACCATCTTGCCAGTAGTCGGGATATTCGTCGCCTCCTTGTTGTAGACAATCTGGAGTTCCCAGGGCCATTTCTTACCCTTCACCCACTGTCCTCCAACGAGTGGAGTTAGGGAGAAGTTCTTTTCATTGAATTTGATAGGACCTACCACGGTGTTCAGATTGGCATTGACCAGGGCTTCCCTGATCTTCTTCTTGTCAAGGGATCCCGCTCGCTTCAGGACATCGGCTGCGATCTCAAAGGCTGCATAATCAAACCCTAATGGTTGGGTCCACTGTCTTTTTGTCTTCTGAGTCCAGGCGTCCGCCAAGGCTTGGCAGGTGGCCCCTGTCAGGGATGACTTAAATGGATGTAAAGGGGTCCACCAGACTTCTGTCGTGAGACCATTGGGAATATTACCACCGATGGCCTCCACCGCCGCCGGGAAAAGACATGCTTTTCCAATTGTTGCGAACTTGGGAATGAATCCTTGCTGGTGGCATTGTCTCCAGCAGGTTGCCCAATCGGGTGGAATAGGAACTCCTGTTAAGATATCAACCTTTTCTTTTTTCCAGGTACCTATGAAACCACTAAAATCCTGCATGCCGTAAGGGAATCTCCCCACATCTACCACTTTATAACCCATGGTTCCGAGTTTCTTGGAAAACTCCTGGGCCCACACTGCACCGTCAGGGTCATTCGGCCAGAAACCGCCAACCACCTTTGTGGTCTTGTCAGCAAATTGATTCCACATCCCTGTAAAAACGGTAATGATTTGCTCCAAGTTCCAGAAGAAGTGAAAGGTCCATTTGTATGGACCTCCGGTCAACCAGGGCTCGATAGGCGCCACAGAAGAGATGCATGGCACCTCGTACCTCTCACAGGTGGCTCCGACGGGATTGACCGTGTCAGGGGTGTGGAGGACCACCATCAGATCAACCTTGTCTTGCAGGATCAACTTGGAGGCCACTTCCGCTGCTTTGGTCGGATTGCTCTCCGTATCCATCGATTTGACTTTAATTGGCAGTTTCTTTCCCAACTCTTTAATTAAGATACCGCCATCCTTGTTAATCTCTGCAACGGCCCGCTCATCAGCCCATAAAGACGTCTCCCCGAAGGGCGCGATAGGGCCGGTGATAGGTGCAGGGTGCCCAATCAGGATATGATCCCTTGCCGCAGCCCGGGAGATCCGGGGAAATAAGGAAGCTCCTGCTGCAGTTATTCCCGCTGATCCCACGATCTTGATAAACTTCCTCCTTGTTAAACCATCTTTCTTCATCTCTTTCTGTTTCATGGCTCCCACCTCCTGTTTTATGAATTTGGTTAAAGGGTTAATAAAATATGGATCATCTGCCACCCCTACTCATCTTCCTCTGAAAGCCGGTGTTCTCTTTTCTAAGAACGCTGCGATGCCTTCTTCGGCATCTTTGGAACGAGCAACTTTATCATATTCTTCAAGTTCAACTCTAAGAGCCTTGTCAAGCGAGACGTCCATCCCTCTATTGATGGCCCCTTTGCAAGCCTTCAAAGCGAAAGGGCCATTGGTTGAAATTTTCCCTGCCAAGGTGTTCACTTCCTCCATGAGGCTTTCACTGCCACACACCTTCTCCACCAAACCAAATTGATAGGCTTCGTGGGCTGTGATCATTTCTCCAGAAAACATCACATATTTCGCTCTCCCTGTTCCGATCAATCTTGGGAGTAACTGCGTGCCCCCGTAACCAGCCATAAGCCCTAATTTCACTTCAGGAAAACCAAACCTGGCATTCTCAGAAGCAATTCGGATATCGCATGCCATCGCCAACTCGCATCCTCCACCGAGAGCATATCCATTGACTGCGGCAATCACTACTTTACTTGATTCCCGAATCTTAGAGAGGATCGCCTGGCCTTTCGCAATCAGTTCGGATCGCTTGTTGCCTGCTTCTTTAATCTCTTTTACATCGGCGCCTGCAATAAAAGCTTTATTACCTGCTCCAGTGATCACCACAACGATAACTTGGTCATCTTGCTCCAACTCTGAAAAGATCTGTTCAAGCCTCATCATCATGTTGCTGTTCAAAGCGTTGAGAGCTTTTTCCCTGTTGATGATGATGTAAGCAATGGGTCCTTCTTTGTTAAAGAGTGTCTCTTCTCTGTTCACTTACGGTCCCTTCTTGACACAGAATAGCTCCGAGTTAGAAACATGCATGCCGTCATGCGGTTAAGGACTTGGTCGGTTTTTCGCGGAGCCTCGCTGATTTATCTCTCTCAAGATAGCCCATCTCCTGCGAAATCTTCTTTGCCGTTTCACACACCTCTTTGATAATCTGCTTTGTCCCTGTGGAGTTCAGAGATGAAGAGAGGATGCCGACTCCCACCCCGGCAATGACTTTTCTGGTATAATCCCGTATAGGGGCAGCAATTCCTGTGATTCCCTCTAAAGCTTCTTCCTTATCCACAAAGAACCCTTGTTCACGAATTTTAGGAAGCCTTTTCCTGAAGGCTATCTGGTTTGTAAGAGACCTTCTCGTAAAAGGTCCCAGAGGGGTTTTCTTCAATAGTCGATTGACTTCGCTGTCCGGCAGATAAGCCATCAGGACCTGGCCCAGCATTCCAAAGTGGGGTGGGCGCCGAGTTCCTATCTGCGAGGCAAATCGAATGGGATTCCTCGGATCCTCCCTTTTGTCGATGTAAACGAGTTCATCATTCAGCAAGATTCCTAAAAAGGTTGTTTTCCCTAATGTGGATTGCAATTGGGTTAAATGGGGAGCCGCAACTCTTCTGATCGAAAAGGATGAAAAGATGACGCTTCCCAGCTCGAACAATTTGAGACCAAGAGAATACTGTTTTGAAGGCGGGTCATATCTGAGGAAGTCATATTTGATGAGGGTCGAGGTGAGCCTTAAAACGGTTGCTTTGGAAAGGTTTAGAATATTTGCCAACTGAGTAAGAGATAAGGTCTGCCTGTCCCTGTTGAAAGCGCATAGGATCTGAAGTGCCCGTTCAAGCGATCTGTTGTAGAAAGTCTTTGTTTTGGAGGGGACCACGAAAGTATCACCTAATGAACCAATATTTCATTATGTGTAACATTAAGGAAGACGAATGTCAAGGAAAAAAATAGCCTGTGAAGTTTATGTTAAAATATTCACAAAAATCGCTTCCAAGAGTCTTAATATTTGCAGAAGGAAGCGGAAAAATACCCTGTCCCGCACCCAATATGCCTGAGCATGTGCCCCGAGTTCACGCCAACCTCCGATAAATTGGAATCGGGGTCCTCAAATAATCATCGTTTGGGGTCATCCGGAATAGACTTTCTTCTCGGATCGAACTTATGCATCGACGATATCATGGCATCTTCTTCGAAAGAGAGAAATATTTAGATGGGTGACCAGAAAGGTTGAAATAGAAGAGTTCCAGGATAACCGTCACAATGCTCTAAGCTTTCTGAATCGAAAATTTTGCCGTGAATGGTGTCCAAATATTTTTGTCCGAAGCTTCATTCTAAGGAATTTATTCGCAATCGATCCCATCTCTAAAGGTTTGAGGGGGGGTAGCAACTTTAACCTTGTTCCGGCGAATGGCCGCATTAAGCAGGAGATTGCCAACACCTATTCCTCCTCGAGTCATATACAAGCATGCTCCTGGGTTAGGGACTTTATCCGTGAAGGAAAAGAAATAACCGATGTTGTTAACACTTCGCATCTACTGGACGACAAGCTTCGGTTCAACTGCTTTTGGAAGAATTCGTTGTCCATCCTGTTCAACAAGGGCCCGTATTTTGGTTGGACTGTTAACATCTTGTTCTCTTGTTTTTTCCCATAACACGGCGATCAAGATCTTGAAATCGTTCCCCTTTGCAGGAACGAAATAATGGTTGGGGGCATATCCTTCCGAGGTTTGTGAATATCGTCCTTCCAGGAAGCAGGGACGTTCAGTTCCAATATTCCATGGTCAGAAACCGGATATTTTCTAACGATCTTGTGTCCCGCTGCAGAGACAAGGTTTGTTCCCATCCATGCCATGACCAGAGTCGCGACAAAAACCAATTTGATGTTTATTCTTGATCACTGAACCTACAGAAGAAGCCCATCTGTCTGTTTGGATTTATAAAAAGAAGGAAAGCATTCTCCTCTTTACAAAAGAGAAACTGATTTCTCATTTGAGTTGTAAGAAATTCAGATAGAAATCGGAAAAAAGATAGAGAATCAAACCTCGAACAGCCTCCCGAATTTTATCCATCAAAATTCTAAAAATGTAATATTGCAATGCCTGATCCTTTAATCTTATCTAAATCTGTTTGATAATCGTTATTTTTTTATTTAAAATTAATTCAGTTATCGTTAAGTTTTTTAACAAAGCGGGGTGGGATTATGAAGCCTTCTAAATCCTCCAAATCCTCACTTACCATAAAATCCTTCCAGGACCTAAAAACTTTCCTTGAAAAAAAGTCTGTCTTACTTCCTGATGATTGTCATTTCGAGAAGGCTGATTGTGCCAGGGAGTTAAGTCCTGAATTGGAAGAGGAGTTTTTTAAGAAAGCGATGGAAGGCGTTACACCCGTTTCCGGGGGCAAATATATTGAAAGGATCTTTCAATGTGAATTGCCCGAAGGGACAAGGGATAAAGAAGATACTGAGGTATTAGAAAAACTCCGGGATCTTGTAAAATATGGTATGGGTTTTAATGTTGCAGATACGCCGGAGTATATCGAAGGAACAGGATATAACGTCCACCCTTCGGTAGCAAAGCGATTGCATCGGGGAGAATATTCCATCCAGGCCTTTGTTGATCTTCATGGTCTCCTTGCAGAGGAGGCAAAGGAAGTTTTTGAGAGGTTCTTAAAATGGGCGGTGACCACGGGCAAGACGGGTGTTTTAATTGTTCATGGCCGCGGTCTTTCTTCACCCTTTGAACCTGTATTAAAGAAAAAGGTTATTGAATGGCTAACCCATGGCCCTTGGCGGAAATGGGTTGCAGCCTATTCAAGCGCAAGGATCTGCGATGGTGGGGCAGGGGCGACTTATATATTGCTCCGGCAGCGGCCTGTCTCAAAACGATTTAAGATCAAGAGGACTGTGGGCGGAAAATCCTGATAGGAATGAAAAGCAATGAAGTGTCGAAATCATCCGGACCGGGAGGCTATTGCTACCTGCCAGAAGTATGAGGCTGGATTCTGCGGGGAGTGCTGTGAATGCATTAACATCGATCATTGTTGTGAATGCATTGATCCAAAACTCTACTGCAAATTCAGAAACCAGTGCCTCATCTGGGAGATGTCGAGGGACAGAAGGAAAGAAAAAATCGATAGGGAGATAGGGAGATAAGGAGATAGGGGGAAAGAAAAAAGCTACATTTTATAACTTTTTTTCAAGGAGTGAAGCGAGTCGCTCAAGATGTTTTTTTTCTTCCGTGGATAGAACCTTAAACACCTTCTTTGCGTTCAGGGATTCCATTTTGTGTTCCATTTTGAGATAGAGGTCATAAGCATTCGACTCTAAGGAAATGGAGAGTTCGAGGATCTCCTTTATGGCCTTTTTCTCAGCCCATTGAAGTGCTTCGCGAAGATGCATGCCTCCCTCCATCCTCTCATCTGAAGGTTCCTCCCGAAAGAGGTTTTTTGGAAACTCCGAATCGAAGGGTCTACCCGAAAGCTCCTTGTAAAGATTGACAAGCGAAGCCTGGTGCTTTTCCTCTGCTTTTGAAAGTTCTTGGAATAAAGCGACAGCCTCCTTGTCCTTCAACATGGAAGCCATTTCTACATAGAATTTTCGAGAGCCATCTTCCAGCAGCCACGCCAGCCCAAGGAGTTCTTCCGGCTGGGTGGCTGAAGAAAAGTAAGCCATTCCGGCCTCAGGCACGCCTTCTGCGACCTGTCCCTCCCAGGCATTGATTCCGCCTTTCATGCTATAGACCTTTTTAAATCCAGCTTCGGAGAGGATGGCTGCAGCAGCACGGCTGCGGACTCCCATACCTCAGTAGGCGATCGTCGGTTTATTGGGATCGAGCTCCTTGACTCGATTTGCCAATTCTCCCAATGGAATCAATTGCGCACCGGGCAGATGACTCTGTCCATATTCTTTAGGTTGTCTCACATCAACGAGATTATACTTCTCTGGTCCTTTCTCATTTAAAAACGTACGGACCTCTTCGGCGGACCAGGAAGACACAGGTTTGAAATAATCTGAGATGCCCATGGTTCAACTCCTCTCAATCCTCATTCGACCGGAACCTGACCCGTCCCACCCTAGCGGGATAGGCGGGGTCAAGGGGCACAATATAAAACGAGATTACCTTGCTCCCGTCCTAACGGGATGCCTGCCGGCAGGCAGGGGCGGGGAGCTTCAAATAACCTTATCGCCCACAACAATAGGGAATCCAGTAGCCCTTCTTCAGAATAACCCGTGTGGTATTGTCTTCTGGCCGCGAAGGCTTTCCATGATCTACTTTTTCTGGAGTTTCCCCTTTTTGAAATATCCCATACTCGGGATCCCATGGAAAAATGATAAGGGTCTCGTCCTCGATCTTTGTGAGAACGGGAAGGATGGGTTGAATCTTGGCTTTTCCTAAAGTATTAAATACCTCTGCAATATTCTTAAATCGGGAAAGGTCTTCAAGGGTTTTCAATGTGGGCGGGCTCAGAGCAGCCTTACCCTTCAGATTTTCCTCCAAAGCTTGCTTCGGAGTTAACCAGATTCCAACGGTTGTCTCCTTTTGGTCATAAGTCGCCTCTTGCCCCTCGGGGTGGCACGCTATAAAGAAACGCGTGTCGAATCGTTCAGATCGAGCCTCAGGCGTGATCCAATGGGCATAATAATGGAGCTGATCTACGGCAAGTAAGAGGTTTTTTTCCTCAACCAGCTGGCAAATGGTTGACCTATCCTTTTGGAGTAAATCCCGATAATGTGAAAGCTTTTCCCGTTGTCTTGGATTCTTCAAAATCAAAGGAGTTGCGGAATGGTCATAAGCGAGAAGAACTCCGGCTTCTTCAAAAAGTTCCCGAATCCCTGCAACCCAGTATGCGAGACTTTCTTCCGGAGAGATCGAAGCTCCAAAAATCTGATGGGCTTGCTCAGGGGAGACTCCTTTGCAGTGGGAACAGATTTCTAATGACCCATCGTTTCTGTCTACCCTGCCGCCGGGATAGACAAAATTCCCCCCCATGAAACTGCTCTTTTCATGGCGTTTTAGGAGGAAAACTTCAAATCCTTCCGCCAAGTTATCTCTTAGAAGAATAACCGTTGCTGCTTTTTTAGGAATAGCTACCATGAAATTAAATTAACACAT
>MGQQ01000086.1:0-41494 GCA_001798855.1 Deltaproteobacteria bacterium RBG_16_49_23
CGGGTTCAATTTCGATAAATATCCGAATTTCGGGAGCGCTTTTCAGCAATTCATCCTGGAGCTTGACGAATACTATCTCGAGAGGAATCTCCTTAAGCCGGAGACCTTTTTCGGCGTCTACAAAAAGAAATGATGAGAACATGATGGGATGTTCTACCCCAATTGAGTGAAAAATTATTGTTTGATTGAGCCGCAAACATGACAGTGAGGCTATTTAAAGGTTTGTTAAACCCTATATTAAAATCCCCCTTATTCCCCCTTTGCCAAAGGGGGATAATAATAAGTTCTCCCCTTTGGAAAAGGGGAGTTAGAGGGGATTTTGTCAAAATATTTTCACTCGATTGGAGTTCCAAAGGGAAGAATTACCCCTCTTTGGCCAGGGGTGTGGGGAGATTTTCAGAAGAGTATGTCTTTTCAATTATGGACTCCTTCATAAGTATTGGATGATGAGGCAGAACGACGGGCAGGAGAAAAGGGTGCCAGGATTCAGATTTCGGTTTAAGAGATGGATTAAAAATGTCGTTCCTTTAAGAAACAGGGGCCAAACAGGAGACCTGGACCTGAATGCATTGAGAGATAGGGTAAACGAATACATCGGAAAAGGGAAGGAAAAATTGCTGGAGATGGAAAAGGCGGGCCTGCAAGCCGTCCCGTTCAACTATTATTCTCCCATTCCATCCGTCGACGAGATCGAAAAGGGCTGGGAGACAAGAACGGCTCATCCCTTTTTTGAACCCGAGATCTACCATGAGGAAGAAATGAGAAGGTTTTTAGAGCGGGAGTTAATGCCCTATTCAAAGGAGTTCAACCCCAAAAAAGACGGGAATGAGGAATCGCCAGGATTCTATTGGAATAATCCCGCCTATGGTTATAGTGATGCAATGTCTTTGTACTGCTTCGTCAGATACTTGAGGCCCCGGAGAGTGCTTGAGGTCGGAGGCGGTTTTTCGACCCTGATCATTGACCAGGCGATGAAGAAAAACGGACAGGGTGAGATATGGGAGGTTGAGCCCTATCCCCGACCGTTCCTGAAGAAAGTTGGATCCATCAGCAGGTTCTTCGAGGTTCCCGTTCAAGAATTGCCACTCGATCTATTTGATCAACTCGAGGCAAATGATATTCTGTTTATCGACTCAACCCATACCGTAAAAGCGAGCTCCGACTGCACCTTCATTTATCTTAAGGCTCTGGGCCTCCTGAAGCAGGGTGTTTATATTCATTCTCATGACATTTTTTTGCCGGACTCCTTACCGATCCGCTGGAACCTCGACTTCCAATATTACTGGACAGAACATTACCTGCTTCAAGCTCTGCTGATCGGCAACAAAAGATTCGAAGTGGTTTACGGCTCCCATTATCATTCCATTTATAACCGGGACCTGTTAGCGGAGTTCATGGATAACAAGGCAGGCATAGGGGGAGGAAGTTTCTGGTATAAGCGAACCTGATGACGTGACCCGCCCTCCGGACACCGGAAAGGATTCAAAGAGGGCGCCGTCAGGCCAGGAGATCATAGACCGGAGTACCCGAAGGGAATGACCAGGAAATTCTCAAGAAACCTTATAGATTTTATTTCGAAAAGAATTCTCAGTGGAAGGCAACCCCAAAAACAGAGGTCCCATTTTGAGGCACTCTTTAAGAAAAACTGGGGAGTAACCGACCTGAAGGAGATCACAGACCCGACGTCGGTCATGGGACTGAATTTTGCTCTCACTACCGTCGAACGGGGGGAGCGCATAAAAGACATCCTCCTGCAATATACGGAGATCAAGGGGAAAAGATGCCTCGACGTCGGGTGTGCGTACGGGGGGTTTCTTGTGGCCTTCAAGAGGGCAGGGGCGGCGGAAGCCATAGGGATTGATGTCGACCCGAACTTGCTTGAATATTGTCGGGCCCTTCTTAAAGATCATCGATTAAGGAAAATTTATCATCAGAAAGACATTTTGAAAGCAGAGGATATCTGCGCTCTTGGGACATTCGATATCATCACCTGCAATGATGTCATTGAGCATGTCCGTTCTCCTTACACTGCCATGAAACATATGTCGAGTTTGCTCAGGGGAAATGGCTTGCTCTTTATGGAGATTCCAAACCGGTTCTGTGCCGCCTTCATCCGGGCGGATGGCCACTATAACCTGTTTGGAATTACCCTCCTGCCGAATTGGATGGCCGATACCTATCTGAAGCGATCCTTTCCCCGTATGAGCCATAGCATTCATTACCGGAGACTCAAATTTTACACGAACACGCTCAAGGGCCTCGGGTTACACCGCTTGAACATCGATACAGTGATAGGAGACCGGGAAGAAAGATTGAGGGAAATCCGGAACATCTTCGAAGAATGCAAGCGCCGCGCGGCGGTGTTCGAGGGAGACATTCCGCTCCCGATCAAGGAAAAAATCAGGGAAAGAGTGTTTAGAATAGCGGACCTGTTTGAAAGGAATTACGGGGTTTATTTGAAATGCAGAGAAAGGGATGCTGAGAAGGCTGAAGCGCTGGCAGAGAAACTGATCCTTACCTTTGGAGAGGGATTCTGGCGGATCATCGCAAGAAAGCGGATGGTTCCTTAAACCCCATACCCGTCTGTCCCGGGTGTCATCAAAAGTCGTATCAAAAGGGAGCGTAACCTGTATCTTTCTGAAGAAACACCGTTCGGGATAAAAGGGCCGGAAAAATCCGGCTCACCGGTGAATGGTGACGAAAAGGAACTGGTTTCATGGGCCACTTTAGGCCTCACGGTCATTCCCCGGTTAGCCCTGGTAGTCTCCGCCGGCGCACGTGTCATCTTCAAGCCTGTTAAGGTGAGCGCCGGAGACATGGGTTTCATCACTTTTGGACCCACGCTGCCTGAGGCCATCCCTCATGGCTTGGAGATGATTGTCGGATGCCAGTTTGAGGACGGGAGGATTCAAGCAGGAAGAGAAGATAACGAAATTCAATTATTCATCGAGCCCATCCCCCGGGTCGATCCACAGCGGCCCTGGATTGAGGTCCAATTTCCATTGGATCGTGCGGTTGATAGAATCGTATCGTTTTACGTGGAATACACTGCAGCATCAAAACCCGGTAACCACCAATCTAAGCTGGGGATTTATGAATTTGTCATCAGCGATAAGGAGTCATTAGAACTGAATCGTGCCAGGGCCTTCAAACAGCTGCGAATGCGCAATGAACAAGCCAATTTCGACGTCTATTATCAGCACGCCATATTTAAAGAGAATGCACCTTCGCAGGCCGGCCCTCCCCCCGATTTTCCTCCTCATTCCACAGGCCGGACGAATGCCCAGCCAGACCTCATCGGGCCAAAGAAAACATTTGGAAAGGCGTTAAAGAAAATGTATCGCGCTGTCCTGGGACAATGGACAACCAATCAGCCCAGGAAGTCCGAAGAATGGGCCCCGGACAAAATTCCAATAGTTAGTTCAACAAACGCTTTTACCTATTCTCATCATCTGCTTCTTCAAAAGCTTCAGCTCAAGCCCCCTACTTTTAGGATTCGGCTAGAACAGAAGCTAAGGGAATTCCCGGCTACAGGGGCTTTAGCAAGGTCCGGGAAGTTCCATGTTCTCTCCCTATGCAGTGGGGCTGCGCGGATAGAAAATGATTTAATTCGCGGTCTTTCCACTGAGAATATGAAAATGACTCTTGTTGACATCAATCCGAATCTTCTGGATACGGCAAAACAGAGATTGTCTCAATGGTGTGAAGTAGAGGGCGTACTGGGCGATGTAAATGAATTAGATCTCCAGGATGAAACATACGACCTTATAATGTGCGTATCCGGTCTTCATCACGTGGTTGAGCTGGAGCATTTAATCAGGACCGTTGCGGATGGCCTGAACGATTCGGGTGAATTCTGGAGCATAGGGGAAACCGTGGGGAGGAACGGTGGCCGGCTTTGGCCGGAGTCTTACACGCTTGCCAATGACTTTTTTAGAAGACTCGATGAAAAATACCGGATCAATCGGAATACCGGATCCAATGTTGATGAATTTCTGCCCGACATGGACTATTCCATCGGCTGTTTTGAAGGAATCCGTTCAGAGGCGATTGAACCAAACCTCGCGCGTTATCTTAATCCTGCCGAAGTCTGCAGATATAATTGCTTCCTGTGGAAACTCTTCAGTCTTTCTTACGCCGACAATTATGATATAAACCTTCCGGAGGATAGGACGATCATTGAGAAGGCGGTTGACCTTGAAATTCACCACTATCGCAACGGGGGCAGACCCGTTGGGTTGGATGGTATTTATAAACGCATATGAGGTGAGAAAATTGAGATGATGAGACTTTCAGTGGTCATTCCCGTATATAATGAAATAAACACGATTAAAGAAATTCTCTCTAGGGTTCTTGAGGTTGATATTGAGAAGGAAGTCATTGTGGTGGATGACTACTCCACCGATGGGACGAGAGAATTTTTAAGAAGCTGGACGCCCCATGCGTTGGAGTCAAAGAACCACATACGGATTCTTTTTCAAGCAAAGAATATGGGGAAAGGCGCAGCCCTCCGGGAAGGATTCAAAGCTACGTCCGGCGACATCATTATCGTTCAAGATGCGGATTTGGAGTACCATCCCAGGGAGTACACCCGATTGATCGAGCCTATTCTTGACGGGAGGGCGGATGTGGTCTATGGGTCCCGTTTTTTAGGATCGCCCAGGCGGGTCCTGATGTTCTGGCATACTCTGGGGAATAAGCTACTGACACTTTTCTCCAACCTTTTTACAGATCTCAATCTCACCGATATGGAGACATGCTATAAGGTTTTTAGAAAGGAAGTGCTGGATCATATTCATCTAAAATCAAATCGGTTTGGGTTTGAACCCGAGGTGACAGCGAAGATTGCCAAGATGGGCTGCCGGATCTATGAAGTTCCCATCTCTTACAGCGGGCGGGACTACTGGGAAGGGAAGAAGATCAAATGGATCGACGGAGTGAAGGCAGTCTTTTCAATCCTCCGTTATAATTTGATCGATTCTGGAACGGAGGATATTGTTTATCAGACCCTGCAGCGGATGAAGAAGCTTGCTCGGTATAATCGATGGCTTTTTCTAAAATTCCGGCCTTTTTTAGGCCAAAGAGTTCTTGAGGTTGGCTCAGGAATCGGAAATATCACGAAGTATCTGATCGATCGGGAGCTTGTTATTGCGACGGATGTTGAGCCAAAGTACCTCGCCCTCCTCAAAAACACTTTTGGAAACTATCAGAGGATTCAGATTGAGAACTTTGACATCTCTTGCCCCGTTATGGAACGATACCAGCGCTGTCATATCGATTCAGTCATCTGTTTCAACGTGCTGGAGCATATTGAGGAAGAAGAAAAAGCTCTGAAGAATGTGTGGGATCTTTTAGAACCGGGGGGCCGTTTTCTTCTCTTTGTCCCCTCTCATCACTGGCTCTTCGGGACCTTGGACAAGAATTTAGGTCATCTTAGGCGGTATGACAGGGAGGAATTAAAGATAAAATTGGAAAACGCAGGATTCCAGGTCATGCTCCTAAAATACTTCAACCGATTCGGAGTCCCGGGTTGGTTTTTGAATGGTAAGATACTCAAGAAAAAAAGGCTTCCTTTCTTCCAACTCAGACTCTACAATTTTCTTGTTCCTTTATTCAAAATCGAAGAGATACTCCCTCTTCCTTTCGGGACATCCCTCATTGCCGTTGCTGAAAAACCACGGGGGGATAAACGGTGAATTCTATTGATTCAGCAACCCAAACAAGGATATCATTCCTCCATTCCCTCATCCTTTTGATTTTTGCCTTCCTCTTTTTTGGCGCGGTATCGGTTTATCTCGGCCAGGATGCCAATTGGGATTTAAAAAATTACCACTACTATAATGCCTATTCCTTCTTGAACGGCCGTTTGGGGTTTGATTATGGGCCGGCTCAGCTCCAGAACTATCTGAATCCGATTCTCGATTTGCCATTCTATATCTTCGTCAAGTACTTGCCGCCGGTCTGGGTGGGCTTCCTGCTGGGCGGAATTCACGGGATGAACTTTTGGCTCCTGTTTGAGATTTCACATCAAGTCTTTCTGTCTATGAAGACGATGGGACGCATTGGGCTATCGTTCGCTTGTGCCGCCGTTGGAATGTACGGCCCTGGGGCCTTCTCCCTTTTAGGTACGACAACGAATGATCTGTTCGCCAGCATTTTTGTACTCGGTTCTTTACTGATCCTTGTTCGCGGTCTGGTATCCCACCGGGGCCAGAACGGGGCCGTGCCGGCAAGCTCAATTCTTTATGCAGGGGTGTTGCTGGGCATAGGGATTGGTTTAAAGCTCACATTAGTGATTTACGGAATTGGATTGGCCCTGAGCCTGTTAGTGATCAAAACGAATTGGATCATTCGGCTGAAACAACTCGTCATATGGGGTATTAGCCTATCAGTTGGAATCATAGGATCATCCGGATATTGGATGTTACAGCTTTGGGAGAATTTTGGTAGTCCCTTATTCCCATTTTATAATAAAATCCTGCAATCCCCCTATTTCGAATGTGTCAACATTGCAGGTATCACATATCTGCCTAAGAATCTCTGGGAGAAACTGTTTTATCCGTTCTATTTCATTAAATTCCATAACACGGTCATGGAGTTTCCATTCCGGGATATCCGGTGGGCGGTTCTTTATCTGCTGCTGATCTCTGCAGCGGTCATGATGTTATGGAGGAGGTTTGGGAGAAGAGTCCGGAGAAAGACAGACCGACTCCTTCCTGTTCCTCCTGACAGTAAAAACGTTTTTGGATTTTTGATAACCTTTTTTTTAGTTTCTTATATCCTCTGGCAGGAGATCTTCGCTTATTACCGGTACATCATTCCGTTGGAGCTCTTAGGCCCAATCCTAATTGGGGTTTTACTTTCATTCACTATTTTTAGTGAGAAAAAAAGGATATTCCTTCAGTTTATCCTGTTTATGGCAATCGTCTTTGCAGTTCGATCTCCGAATTGGGTAAGGCTGCCGTGGTCTCATTCTTTCTTCGGAGTTAAAGTTCCTGCTTTAGAGGAGGCGACAAATCCTATCGTTGTGATGGTAGGTTATGAGCCAACTGCCTATGTCATCCCGTTTTTCCCGGAGCAGGTTCGGTTCGTTCGCGTTGTTAGCAATTTTACAAATCCCACATGTAAGAATAAGATGCAGGCGGAGATGCAGGAGTTACTTCGTGTGCACAGAGGTCCCCTTTATCTCCTGACCAGAAGGATTAATCTAAAAAACGACGCCTTAATGCTTGCGCCCATTGAGATTCATGTAAAGACGGAGGAATGCAGCACGATCCCTTCGAGATTGGATAATGATCTAATGATCTGCCGTATAGAAAAAAATAGTGCCCAGCAATGATAATTAGATACTTTCTATGATACTTGCGGACAAACTATCACTGTTTCAGGCAAATTTGTTACCGCACAATTTCTATTTCAGAAACGAATGTCCAGTAAAGATGAGGATTGGAATTATTATAAAGTGTACCATACACATATTTACATGAGGCATTCAGTGGAGTGGAATTAGAAAATACATATTCACTATCCTCCCCGGCCCCAGCTTCAACCCCGGTGGGTCTAGCCCACGTGCCCAAATACTGCCAATCTCCTTCGTCGGGCCAACAAAAAAGTTTCAAGTAATCTGGGAATTTGATTGCTGCCCCAAAATAATTTAATACATGAAAAGCCACCCAATTAAAAGTTTTCTCCGTTAATCCCAGGTTGATAAAAACTGCTGCGGGGACCCCGGGGAACCCCACCCATCCGTCGGAGAAGTTGTTCGGGTTCCCTGTCCAGGTATCGAACATTTCATTGCCGGAATCGGGATAGTATGGAGAGGGTTGATTATTCACCCAAGAATAACCTATGGGAGTAATATACCCCCCTGTAAAGTAAAGTCCTTGAAATGCAGATTTTAGTCTTTGTGCTTCTTCGGCATGTGTTGGAGTACTAACGCCCATGTGATATTGTGGAAGCCATGCCACTTTTTTGTCCACAATTCCAACCGGCGGCGGTCCCGTTCTACTTGACCATGATTGCATATTAAGCTTAACCAGGCTTGTCGGCCGATATGCTCCTCCGGGATAGAGAAAGTAAAATTGGGGTCAGGCAATGGTAAGATGATATTGATCCTCATTTACCATGTTACCATTGCCTGACCCCAATTTTGCGAATGACCCCATTTTTGCGAAGAGTTAACTTCTCTTCTGAAGGAGAATGATATCCTGGTGATCCAATCCGTCTGCGATCATTTTAAGTATGTCAAAATATTTTCTCCATTCCTTCCGGATATAATGATGAGAATGGTAAGCAACCTTGTAAAAAACGGGTAGCCCCTCGGTCTTTAGGCTTTCATCTTCATTATAATAGAAGCCTTTCTTCTTTATTATCGTTTGTTTCTCGGGAGGTAACTTCTCGTAGTATGTTTCACCATGAGTCGTAAGGATCAAATAACCTCCCGGCTTTGTAATGCGCCTCAGCTCCTCCAGCCAAGCAAATTGCATTTCCTCGGGTAAATGGGTAAATATGCTGATGCTGTAAATGAAATCAAATGTCTCTTCCTTGTAGGACATGGGTGGCAGATACGGATTTACACCAAACTCAGCAATGTCCCGGTAGTTTGTTTTCAACCACTCAATCGCTTCGGGGTCGATGTCTGTTCCGTAAAGGTTTTGCGAAGGCAAAAAATGCCTGAAGGCTCTTACGATTCTCCCGCAACCACATCCAAAATCAAGGATGGTTTTGAAGCCATCCAAATTTTTGTTTTCGGATTTCAACGCATCGTTTAATAGTTGATACGTCCTGGCTCCGCTCCGGATGAAGTCGGGCACGTAAACGCCCGCAACCCTGATCTGAAGATGCTTGGGGGGAGGTGGAGGGATCGATTTCTCAACTTGAAGAATGGACTCCATCTGTTCTATGGCTATCTCTAACTCTTCAACTTTCTTTGAAAGGTCGAGCGCAGGTGCAGGATCTTGATGGGCTGTTGTTTCAAGCCCTTTATTTTGAGACAACGCAAGAAATTGATTCCTAACGATTTGTGATATTACCTCTATCATTCTTTGTTTAACCGCCGTCGGAATCAACCGAATAAGAAGATTGATCAACCTTTCCATATCCTTCCCCAATAATCTTGTAATTTTTGGGTCAGGCAATGGTAAGGTGGTATTGACTCCTTTTTACCAACGTTATTATTGCCCGACCCCATTTTTGCTCAACTCGTTTCACCACAATAGACCCGCTTCCATGAATTGTCAAGTGGGCCACGCCAGGCCCTTGATCCATCATTTTTCACTGTGAAATTCGTTAATTCCATTACCTCGGGGACAGTCACAAAGGGTCAGGTTTCAACATTCAACAAGGTTTTCAAGTGACTGGATCCATTGTTGGATTTTCCTTGACACACTATCACCTTTTTCTTATATTTAAACTGTCCAAGAGCAAGCTTCACATTACCCTGTCAGAAAGCCCCGCTGCTCGCAGTCCTGCCTGTGGCGGGATTCCTTTTTCAGCGAACAAGGGGCTTAATGGCCTGTGTAAACCTTCCCGTTAGCAAGTAGAAGACTTTCTATGAGGGTTTACTTTTCGTCCCACTAACGCCGGGGTGGAGGCCACATGAAAACCAAAGAAACATGCCGGTTACCCGGTTTTCTCAAGCAGTACTTTTGGGAAACGGATTTCACGCATCTCGATTCGCGGCAACACCAATTCTATCTTATCGAGCGCCTGATCGAGTACGGCGACGATCGCGCCATTCGCTGGCTGCGGCAGAACTATACGCCCACGCAGATTGCGGCCGTGGTGCGGGACAGTCGTGCAATTTCGCACAACACGGCGAACCTGTGGGCCCTGATCCTAAACATCCCACGAGGCAGAATCCGATGTTTTTCAAAACCCTCCCTGCTTCCGCACAGGGCATTTTCGCGCGGTTAGGCCACGATCCGTTCATTCGCGCATTTTATCTTGCCGGTGGTTCTGCCGCTGCGCTGCAGTTGGGACATCGCGTTTCGGCAGATCTGGACCTTTTCACTCCTAATGTGTACGATCCTGTTGCTCTGCTGTCCCGCCTTGAAAGGCTCGGTCAAGTGACCGTGCAGCAACAAGGCGAGGGAACATGGGTAGGGCTGCTGGCAGGAACTCGAATCAGTTTTTTTCACTACGGTTACCCGCTTATGCACCCTCCGGACACTTATCGAGGTCTGCGCATCGCCTCTCTGCTCGACATTGCTTTGATGAAGATTACGGCAATCAGTCAGCGGGGGCGCAGACGCGATTTCGTGGATCTCTACTTCATTTGCAAGAACCAGGAGTTTGAACTCGGGGATTTGCTCAAGCAAATCCCCGAGAAATACGGATCATTGTCCTATCCATCGTATCATCTCCTGCGTTCTCTCGCGTACTTTGATGACGCGGAACGAGACCCGCCACTGAAAATGTTAACGCGATGTAACTGGAATCGGATCAAGGTTTTCTTTGAAAAACAGGTGCGCGAATTGATGGGCGCTTCGATTCCAGGGGGTCCCAGGGCCTGACTGAATAAAGATTCGTAATGTGAATAAATAGTGTCAGACAACGGTCATTCGGTATTAAAAGGATTAAAGATACTTTCATGATTTAATCTAAGAACTTATCTTTAACATCAACCCCCTCCCCTGGGAGACTGTGTTGTACTTAGCCATTCGCCCCTCGACAGGCATGTCCCGATCGGACCGTACACCACCTCCCCTGCCTAAAGGCAGGCAGGCTTTGTCAAAGTGAAGAGAAACATTTCCCCTTTTAACAAGGGGGGGAATTTTGAAAGAAAATGGTTGACCAAGAATCCATGACAGATAAGGCGTCTAAATATAAATTTCCCCCCGGGGCGCTGGTGGGGAATACCTATGATCTCTTTTTCTTCTCAATCGTCGATTTCTCCTACCTCCGCCAGAGGCCTCAACAGCTCGCTTATCACTTTGCCAAAAGGGGGCACAGGGTCTTTTATCTTAGTATTTCTCAGTTCCTTCCAGCCGACTCCGGAGAAGATTTTGAAATCAAGGAAATCAAAAAGAATATCTACGAGGTCTTCCTGAAAAGTCCCTCTTTTCTCCGTGTCTATGAAGATTACATCGATTCCAAGGTTTTGGAAATTCTTTATCGTTCCCTGAACGGCTTAAGAAAAAAGTGGGGCTTGATCACAACCGTCAGCCTTGTCCACAACCCCTTCTGGTCGCCCCTCGTTTACAGAATGAGGGAGGAACATGGGTGGAAGATCATCTATGACTGTATGGATGAATGGGACACCTTCAAGGGCGTCGGAAGGCCTTTTCTGGACCAGGAAAACATACTTGTGAGAAACGCAGACCTCGTCCTCGTGACAGCGGGATTACTTTATGAAAAATGGTCGAAGCAAGCCAGGCGTTGTATCCTGGTCAGGAATGCATGTGATTACGAACATTTTGCAAGGATTTCGCCCAACACTCTGCTGGCAGATGTCCGGAAACCCATTATTGGTTTTTTCGGGGGGATCGCCGAATGGGTGGATATCGATCTGATCCGTTACGCTGCCCGCCGGAGAACGGATTGGTCTTTCGTCCTTCTTGGAGAAGTCTTCACCGACGTTTCAGCCCTAAAAAAAATGGACAATGTTCATCTGCTTGGCCGCTGGCCTTACGAGGAGATGCCTTCCTATCTATTCCACTTCGATGTCTGTATTATCCCCTTCAAAAAGAACAAGGTCACGGAAGCTGCCGATCCGGTTAAGCTATACGAGTTTCTCAGCTCCGGGAAACCCATTGTTGCAAGGGACCTGAATGAAATAAGGCAGTACGAAGACCTTCTCTACCTTTTCGATACAGAAGAAGGATTCGTTCAACGCATCGAGAAAGCTCTAAATGAAAAAGACGCCCGGATTCGGGAGAAAAGAAGACATACCGCCGCATCCAACACGTGGGATGATCGAATCGACCGGATCGACCATGAGATACAGGAGATCTACAAGAAGGCATCGATTGTTATCGCTAATGTGTCCAGAGAAGGTCTGGAGGAAAAACTTCGCCAAAAAGATATCTCCCTTGAGGAACAGCAGAGAGAGCTGGCCCGTCTCTATGCTATTGAGAAGGGTCTGTTCTGGAAAATGGCAAAAAAGCTGATGGATCTAACCAACCAATGTATTTTCCCCCCCGACACAAGACGAGGGCGCCTTGCCTTCCGAATCGTCAACCGAATAAAAAGAAACCCCTATAAATTGAATAAAAAGAAGGAAAGAAGGGAGAAACATTCTTGTTGAATTTTAAGAAGATTTATACAACGATAAAAAACAGATCAAAAGAATTGGGTAGAGTAGAGAGCTGGCGTAGTAGCGAGGGCTCTATCTCCAGCTCCCCCTCATCAAACCGTACGTGCGATTTTCCCGCATACGGCTTTCCGATCATCTTCTTCCAGAAGCTTTCGCAGTCTGAGTCCACGGAGCAGTCGTCGGTATCTTGTATAATTTAAGATTGTCATAAAGATATCTGTAGGGATAAACTTTGTAACCTCTGCTTTTCTTCGCATGCTTCCGTCTCAGGTAGATTCGCACCCTCTCATCAAGAAAGTTCTTGAGTTTAGTCAGGTCTCGGCTACAGTTACCATAGTAAAAGTAACCCGTCCATCCTCGAACCAATGCATTGAGCTTCCCGATGAGCACCTCTTTGGGTAACTTAAGGTTATTCCGACAAGTAAGCGCTTTGATCTCCGCCTTGATCTCGGCCATGGCCTCCTTTGAGGGTATGATGAGTGGAAACCATCTCCCTGTCTTGGGGTTCTTCCTAACTTCCAGGGTAAAGCCAAGAAAGTCAAATCTCTGCTTCTTGGCATCTATCACCCTCGTTTTGTCCTCGTTGAGACTTAACTCTAAATCCCTCAGGACCGCTTTGATTCCCTTCAGCACCCTCTCCGTCTGATCCTGACACAGAACCACAAAATCATCCGCATAACGGATCAATCTCGCCTTAAATCGCTCCTCTACCTTTCTCACTTTCCATATCCGATCCAGAACATGAAGATAGATATTGGCGAGCAACGGCGATATCACGCCCCCCTGCGGCGTCCCCTTCGGATTCCCCTCTGTCCTCTTCTTCCCATCTCTCCCTTCTTCTACCACTGACGCCTTTAACCACAGCTTGATTAACCGCAGGATGTTCTTATCCACGATTCGCTTGGCCACCAATGCCAGTAGTTTGTCGTGGGGGATGGTATCAAAGTACTTCGAGATGTCGGCATCAATTACCTGAGTCTTTCCCATGCGAAGCTGTAAGGAAACATCATCCATCGCCTGATGCGCATTCCGCTTCGGCCTAAACCCGTAGGAATTGCCCTCAAAATCCGCCTCAAAGATCGGCTCGATCACTATCTTGACAGCCATCTGAACCACTCGATCCTTGATCGTCAGGATTCCCAACGGCCTCTGCCCCCCATCCGGCTTCGGTATGTTTACTCTCCTTACAGGCATCGGCTTGTAAACCTTACCCCTCAGTTCCTCTGCAATCTGATCAAGATACCTCTCTGCTCCTCCCGCCCTCTCCTCAACGCTCTCAAAGGTCAACCCGTCTACTCCACAAGCTCCCTTGTTCGCCTTGACAAGCCGGTAGGCGTGACTCAGGATGTCTCGCCGATACACCTTTTCATAGAGGAGATAAAACCTGAAGTTCGGCTCCTGCTTGGCCTTCCGGTATAGTTTCCTCTGAAGTTCCCGAATCCTATCTGGAGTTTCCAGCGTCACCGCAATCTCCTGCCCTTCCCTCCTTCAGAAACACGATGAAAGCATTGCCCCTTTCCTCTCTCAAGGTTCTGCTCTCCTTGAGATCCAAACGGTACTATGGGCAACTCCGATTCCCTTACAGACCAAGTGAATTTTCGTCTCCTTATATTCACCCGTTGCTGTCCTGTACAACATCTGCAAGGGCCTCCCGTGCTACCACCATATGGCTTCCCCTGCGTGTCGCCCCTGCTACCCCGGGAGTCCACCTATCGGTTATGGCAGTTTTTGTTAGAATAGGTGCTCCAGCCTTCTCCTCCTGACAATAGAATCGGCAACTCCGTTTTCGTTCACGAGGCTACGTATAGGTTCGCTTTCGCTGCAACCCGCAGGTTTGCTCGACTCACTTCCTGAGCCTTTGTTAGGGAACTTAGTGCTTCAGGTTACCCTTTACACCTCCCTCCAGCTACGTGGGCGAACTGCCGAAGTCCCACGGCCAGACTTTAACTGGCAAGTCATATGTTCTACACGGCATACTGCCAGGCAACGGTAATTCAGTATTCTGTCAGGGAAAAGGTAAACCTCATGGAAGTAAATTTGGCCAGCGGAGGAAGAGAAAATACCATGTTACCAGTGGCTCCATTAATCTTCTTCAATCGAGGGGGATGAACAGCGTACGATCCCTGTATTCTTCTGTGGCAGAGGCCAACCAGATCAAATGGAGTTCCTCTATAATACGCCCAACACCAGCGCCGGGACGGACCCAAAATAAACCCGGGATGTGCCGCCCGGAGGCAAAATGATCGGACAAATGCGCCGGTATGGTGCTCCGATTTTCGGTCACGAGGAGATAGCTGTTCTCTTCAATCCAATTGAGAATGTCCGGATCAGAGGTTCCGGATGGCGGGGCTCCTGGATCTCCCACGGCAAGTACCTCAAGGCTTGGGTGCTGCCGACGTAGTTGCCGCTGAATAGCCCGGTTTATATTTTCATCGAGTAAGAAGCGAGGCTTCATCTCACTGCCGTGGAAGATGTTTCTGTCTTTCCTCGATCCAATTCGCGTCGTAGTCGATGGAGACGTTTGCGCAATTCCTGTAGAAATTCTGACGGATGACGCTGCTGCTCTTCCCAGGCATCTTCCTGGCGCTGTTTCACTTGCTGCAGGTAGGCACCCACCTTCTCCTCATTTGCAAGGCAGTAGGTGATTGTAGCATGGATCTGTTCAAGGGTAAGCGTAGGGTAATGAAGGACGATCTCCTCGGGACTGGCCCCCTGATAGTAATCACGCAAAACCGTCTCAATCCCCATCCGTGTTCCAGCAATGCGTATGGCTTCATCACCGATGAATTCGAAATAAGACTCTAATTCCATTCGTTTTTCCTCCGATCATCACAACTATATATGTATTATACATATAATTCACGAGATAGCAAAGGTTTTGATAAGCTTCGTAATCGTAACAGTTTAATCCTTATCTTAGCGGTTGCTGTATCAGCGGTGAGGAGGGTTTGCAGTTCAAGTTTTGGGGTCAGGCAATTGTAAGATGGTATTGACATGTATGGGATCGTTATGATACTGGAATCCCATGGCTCGCAAACCGAGAATTCATTTTCCTGGCGCTTTGTACCATGTTATTTCGAGGGGTAACCACCAACAGGATATCTTTCTGGACGAAAGAGATCTAAAGAAGTTTCTCTCCTATCTTTCTGAATACAAGCTAAGGTTCCGTTTCCGTCTTTATGCCTATGCGCTTATGAAGAGTCATTTCCATCTCCTGGCAGAAGTGGAAGAGGCCCCATTAAGCAGAATAATGCAATCGCTCCTATTCCGGTATACACGCTATTTCAACTGGCGATACGGCAAAATAGGTCATCTTTTTCAAGGGCGTTACCGTGCCATCCTGTGTGACAAGGATGTATACCTTTTGGAATTGGTTCGCTATATTCATCTCAATCCGGTCCGGGCAAAATTAGTATCGCTGCCTGAAGACTATCGCTGGACAGGGCACTCAGAATACCTTGGAAAGGCAAAGAATGAACTTTTGGATAAGGATTTGATATTGGGCCAGTTTAGTAAGAATGAGCCTGAGGCAAGACGAAGGTATCGTGAATTTGTATTGGATCGGGTTCAGGAGGGGCACCAAAAAAAATATTACGAGGTAATGGACCAGCGATACCTCGGGGCAGAAAGCTTTGTTGAGCAGGCGGAGGCTAAGATGGGGGTCCCAGAACGCATAGTTTTTAATATTCCATTAGAAACAATCACCCAGGAGGTGTGTCGCCACATAGGGATCGATCCAGACAGGTTATATTCCATGACCAGGGATAGGAAGGGAGTCTACGGAAGGAATATGGCGGCTTTTCTTGCAAGAGTATTATCAAATTATCTGGTAAAAGATGTTGCTCAACACTTCGGTCGGAGTCCGATAACGATGAGTCAGGGTGTGATTAAGTTTGAAGAGGGTCTTCGCAATAACGGAGGTTTGCGGGAAATGATAGAGGTAATAAAGGCGGATCTTGCGAGAATGGGAAAGAGAAAATACAACATTACAATTGCCTGACCCCAATTACAACATTACAATTACCTGACCCCAATTACCCTTCCGGACATGGAAAAGGAGATTACAAATTGGAAGAAACCTTGAAAGAATTGAACCAACTTAAAAAAGCGGGGATTCTCCGCGACTATGCAATCGGGGGTGGCTACGCGGTCAACTACTACCTTGAACCCATCCTCACCTACGATCTAGACATCTACGTGTTGATGTATAAGGATGAAGAGTTTTCCAACCTATACCGTTATTTAAGGGCGAAGGGATGCGAGATTGAAAACGTCCATATCATCATCGGACGAATGCCGGTCCAATTCCTACCCACCTACATCCACCCGGCCATTGATGAAGCCGTGAGAAAAGCGAGAAGAATCAGGTTCAGGGGAATACCCACCAAGGTCCTCACTCCAGAACATCTGATTGCAACGCTTCTCATGGCCTTTCGGCCAAAAGACAGGATGGTGATTCCCTCCCTTTTGGAGTTTACGGATAAAAAAAAGCTCCAATCCACCTTAAGGAGGTTCAGTGATGAAAAAACTCCTCTTGATCAAAGACTCCGTAGAATTTTGGAAAGTCTTCGCTGAGGAACGGAGAAAGAGAAGAACAAAGCTAAGGAAGCTTTCGTTCGAAGAGAAGGTTGAGATCGTAGAGAAAATGAAAACTTTGAGCCCTTTGAAGGTATACAGCAAATCCAAATAAAGGAAAGTGGTGGGACCAGGAAATCGCAATATGGTATTGTTTCTTAGATGTGTGTTCTATAGAGAGGATCCTTGTTGAATTTAAAGAAGATTTGCAAAACAATTAAAAAGAGATTGAACCCGGAGCCACCAGGACCCTCCAGCTTGGACGCCCTAAGCCGGCTGGCGGAGCTTTACATCGCTAAGGGGAGGGATAAGCTGCTTGAGCTTGAAAACAGGGGTTTACAAATGATGAGATTCAATTATTACTCTCCTATTCCCTCCGTAGCCGATATCGAAAATGGATGGGAGACGAGAATCCCTCATCCTTTCTTCGAACCGGAAATTTATCATGGTGACAAGATGAAGGATTTCCTTGAGACGGCGCTGATGCCATATTCGAAAGAGTTTAGCCCAAGGAAAGACGGGGATGAGAATGATCCAAATGGGTTTTATTGGAATAACCCCTCATTCGGTCACTGTGATGCCATGGCGCTTTATTGTTTCATCAGGCATTTAAAGCCAAAGCGAATCCTCGAAATTGGCGGAGGGTATTCCACGCTCATCATGGATGAAGCGATTCGAGTGAATGGGATGGGTGAAATATGGGAAGTGGAGCCCTACCCGAGGCCCTTTCTGAAGAGATTAACTTCGATCACGCGATTCTATGAGCAGCCTGTCCAGGACCTTCCCCTTGCCCTTTTCACCGAGCTTGAGCCCAACGATATCTTGTTCATTGACTCAACCCACACCGTTAAAACGAGCTCAGATTGCACATTCCTTTATTTGAAAGTCCTCAAACACTTGCAGAAAGAGGTTCTTATTCAATCACACGATATTTTCTTGCCGGATCCCATGCCGAAGAACTGGAACACGGATTTCCAATTCTACTGGACGGAGCAATATCTTTTACAGGCCCTTCTAATCGACAATAACCGATTCGAGGTGGTCTACAGCTCCCGGTATCATTGCCTTTATAACAAAGAGATCCTGGACAAGTTCATGGATCAGAAAGCAACCACCATCGGAGTGAGCCTCTGGTATAAGAGGGTTTAGTAATTTTGGGGTCAGGCAATTGTACATGTTACCATTGCCTGACCCCTATTCTTTTAAAAATGTCAAGGCCTTGCACTTCCCACTATTTTGGTGTATTTTTGAAATGTGGAGGAGACAAATGAGAGGACAACATGCGGATGAGTTACTTGCCTTCGAGGGCGATCATGTGTGGGTGAATAAAAATATTGGGTTTCTGTTGGAGAAATATCCCGACCAATGGATCGCAGTCAAGGATGGTCATGTTATTGCCAGCGACCCTGACTTAATGGGGTTGGCACAAAAGATTCCTGACCCACGGCGCACATGTATTGAATTTATTTCTACTGAATCTCTGGAGATGGTGCTGTGATCATTCGAGGCCGTTATATAGGAGATACACCGTATCTGGCCGGATATTTAAGTATTGCCCATTTTCAGGGGATGATCTGGTTCCTGGTTGACACTGGCGCATCTCGCACAACTCTTTTGGACCGGGATGCAAGGCTTTTGAGCATTGCACCTGATCTGTTAATCCCCTCTCAGCTACCTATTGTTGGCATTGGAGGCAGCGTGCGGTCTTTCTTATTGAAAGGGGCAGAGATTATTTTAACCTCGGATGAAGGTGATTTCGTGTTGCAGCAGGACCTGTGGGTTGTGCAACACGATCTGGAGCAATTGCCTCCTGAAGAGGTAGCGCGAATCCTAAGGCTTCCCTCTGTATTAGGACGTGATTTAATCAACCGGTTTGTGTTGACTTGCGATTATCAGACTGGAGTTGTGCAATTGAGACGGTAATCAAGTCCCTCCTTTTGTTTCAATTAAACAGATCCTTGCCTAAAAGAAACCTTCCGGAATCTTCTTAACATTCGAACTCGGTCAGGCAATTGTAATATGTTATTGGCATATGCAGTATCGTTATGGTAATGGAATTCCATGGCCCGGAAAGTGAGGATTCATTTTCCTGGCGCTCTGTATTACGTCATCCCGAGAGACAAACAGCAGTAAAACATCTTTCTGGATGTTGCTCAACACTTCGGTCGGAGTCCAATAACGATGAGCCAGGGTGTGATTAAGTTTGAAGAGAAGTTTCGTAATGACGAATATTTGCGGGAAATGATAGAGGTGATAAAAACGGATCTTCTTAAGATGGGAAAGAGAAAATACCATGTTACCATTGCCTGACCCCAATTCATATTGAAACCTCGGGGAATAAATGATATTATAAAACCTAAATTGAGCGATTTATTATTTTAGGCCACCTCTAAAAATGTCATTCCTGCCCCGTAACAAAGTACGGGATAAACTCCAGCAGGAATCCACAAGCCCTTGAAATAACTGGACTCCCGCCTGCGCAGGAGTGACAAATTGGGAATTATTAGAGGTTCCCTAAATTTATAACAATCGCTCAATTCAGGTTTGAGTTAGGGTGACGACGCTAAGACTCAGCGGGGGGATAACATGACTCAAAAAGCTTTGATTACCGGCATTACCGGTCAGGATGGAAGTTATCTTGCCGAATTTCTTTTAGAAAAAGGGTATGAGGTCCATGGGATTGTAAGGAGAGTGGCTATTGAAGACCCTGAGCACAGGCTCTGGAGAATCAGGCACATCCTTGACAAGATCGTTCTCCATGCCGGCTCGATGGAGAGTTATGCCAGCATTTTTAAAGTGATCGATCAAATAAAGCCGGCCGAATGCTACCATTTGTCCGCTCAAAGCTTTGTCAGTTATTCTTTTGAAGATGAATTTTCTACGATTAACACCAACATCCATGGCACCCATTACGTCTTAGCCGCACTCAAGGAGAGGGCGCCCCAGTGCCGATTCTATTTTGCCGCCTCAAGTGAAATGTTTGGCAATCCGATCGAAACTCCGCAGACCGAGAAGACTCCTTTTTTTCCCCGATCCTCGTATGGCATTTCGAAGTTAGCGGGCTTCCACTTTACCAGAAATTACAGAGAAGTATATCATCTGCCTGCTCTCAGCGGGATTCTTTTCAATCATGAATCCCCGCGAAGAGGGTTGGAATTTGTGACAAGGAAGATTACAAACACGGCGGGGAAGATTAAGCTGGGTTTGGAGAAGGAATTAAGATTGGGGAATCTGGAAGCAAAGCGGGATTGGGGATATGCAGGGGATTACGTCAAGGCCATGTGGCTCATGCTGCAACAAGAAAAAGCGGAAGACTATGTGATCGCAACGGGGGAAACCCATTCTGTTAGGGAGTTTGTGGAGATTGCATTCGGCCATCTTGACCTCGACTGGAAGGAGTATGTCGTGGTCGACGAGAAGCTCTTTCGCCCCGCAGAGATATATGAACTTCGAGGGGACTTCAGGAAGGCTCTGGAAAAACTGGGTTGGGAGCCTAAGGTATCTTTAAAAGAGTTGGTCAAGATGATGGTGGAGACCGACCTGAAGGCGCTAAAGAAAAATATTTAAAATTTCCCCCCTGCCTTCGCCGAAGCGGCTTCGCGCAGGCAGGTCACCTCCTCTTTGCCCTCCGGGCCAGCCGGGGGCCAAAGTAGCGCCCTAATTTACCTGCCTGCACGAAGCGTTTCGGCGAAGGCAGGTTGAGGGCGGAGTCCGTCGGCAATAAATGCCGACGCTACAACTGAGGGATTACATTGATGAATAACTCCATGGAGAGGCTTGGGACCGATAACACCAAATGAAGATACTCTTCTTTTTCGGGACGAGGCCGGAGGCCATAAAAGTTGCCCCTCTGATCAAAGAGCTTCAGAAGTTCCCTGACACCTTCGAGGTGAAGGTCTGTGTCTCTGCACAGCACCGGGAGATGCTCGATCAGGTCCTCACCTTTTTTGATATCGTCCCTAATGTGGACCTCGGCCTGATGAGGCCAAATCAGGATCTCTATGGAATCACCACGAGGGGTCTTCAGGGAATCGGAAAGGTGCTAAAGGCCTATCGCCCTGACTGGCTCATCGTTCAGGGGGATACCACGACGACGTTTGTAGGCGCATTGGCTGCCTTTTATGAAAAGATAAGCGTGGCGCATGTAGAGGCAGGCCTTCGGAGCTTCCATCCATATGCTCCCTTCCCGGAGGAAGTGAACAGGGTTTTAACCACCCACCTTTCCACCCTCCATTTCGCCCCCACTTTGAAAGCGAAGGAAAATCTTCTGAAGGAATCCATTCCCAAGGATAAGATCTTTGTTGTCGGCAATACAAGCATTGACGCCCTCTTCCTCTGCTTGAAGAAAGTGTCCAAGAAAAAACCCTCCGAGTTCGAATCTTTTCAATCCATTCGATTTGAGAAGAAAATCATTCTCGTCACGGGACACCGGAGGGAGAGTTTCGGAAAACCTTTCGAGAATATCTGCCTTGCCCTGAAGGAAATTGCTCAAAAAGAAGAGGTGGAGATTGTCTATCCGGTTCACCTGAATCCAAATGTAAGAAAGCCCGTTTTTGACATTCTGAAATCCATCTCGAACATTCATCTGATCGAGCCTCTGGATTACCCCTCTTTTGTCTGGTTGATGAACAGAAGTTATCTTATTCTGACAGACTCGGGCGGCGTCCAGGAAGAGGCTCCGTCTCTTGGCAAGCCCGTTCTGGTGATGAGAGACGTAACAGAAAGAACAGAGGGCATTGACGCCGGGACAGCCAAAGTCGTTGGAACAGATCGGGAAATGATCGTCCGGGAAACCCTTCGCCTCCTCCGGGATGAGAAGGTCTACAGGAGAATGGCAAGGGCGGTTCACCCCGTTAGAAATTCCAGTCGTTGCGACTCGAAACCGAGCGGGGCATTAAACCCCACCGGAATGATTCTTAAATCTAAGCCTGCTGCAGAGCAGCGGAGCATATTTTCTAACGGGGTTAACCCTTACGGAGACGGCAAAGCAAGCGGAAGGATCGCCTCCATCTTGCAAGCGGAGAAGTTATTAACAGTCTCGTAATGGAGTTGACATAATCATTGGAAAATCTCCCCCCTGCCTTCGCCGAAGCGGCTTCGCGCAGGCAGGTCACCCCTCTTTTCCCTCCGGGCCAGAGGCCCTATGGGCCGGCGGCCAAAGAGGGGTAATCCCTCCCTTTGGTCTCCAACCCGGAGGGCAAAGGGAGGGCAGGAGGGATTTTACAAATTGATGTCGTTACTATTTTGAGACTGTTAATATCTTTATCAGTCGATGAGATACTGAATGCCTAATCAAAGATATTTGAAATTTCCCCATCTATTCCCCTCCCTCTTGGTGGAATAGGCTTCCAGCCTGCCATCATGGGCAAAATGCCCGTGCCACTTATGGGGAGGGTGAGGGTGGGGGTGACAAAGAAAAACATTAGGTCCCCCTCCCCTTTATCCCCTCCCGCCAAGGGAGGGGATATTCTTGGGGGGACATTTTAAAAATGTTAGAAGAAAATTCTCAGATTTAAACAAGTAAGAATCTACGCTTCATCCGGGACTTCGCCCGGAAGAGGTTGCCCCTTCGGGCAGTTATTTCCTGGTAGCCGCACCCTTTAGGTTGCGTTTCAGGGTCGGTATTACATTGGGAGCCGATACGCAGGCTAAAGCCTTCGGCTACCATTTGTTTTTCCCAAATCATCGACAATCTTTTGTTGATGTTGTTACGCTAAGGGCCTAACAATACAGAAATGGAGGAAGAAAAGATTCTGCCCGGACAAAAGGCTTCTCTCATTTCGGACCTTCAGGAGAGAATCGATTCAAGGGATGAAGAGATAAAGGCTCTCAGGAAGGGATTGGCTCAAAAAGATAAGGCCATTGGGGCTCTTGAACAGAGACTTCGTCAAGAGGAGACTCTCATTTTCAAGTGGCGTCAGGAGATTCTCCGGCTCAAGGGAATTGAGGATACCCTTGCCTGGAAAGCCGTGCGAAGATTCTTTAACTTTTTAGAAGACGTAGTCCTTCCTCCTCATACGAGAAGGGGCCAACTCTTTATTGAGATCCTGAGCCGATTACGAACCCATTCGGAAGGTCCGCCGAAAAGTGAAGAAGGGCAGAATCATCCTTTCCTGGGTTCCCGTCAGGAATTCGAATCGACAGACCCCTTCCCATGCCATGGCTCGGAGGCGCTCACCTTTCCGGTGGGGGTGGAGCCCCAGGTTTCAATCATCATCCCGGCATGGAACAGGTTTGGCTATACTTACAGATGCCTGAAGTCAATTCTGGAAAAGACCTCGGACGTTCAATACGAGATCATCATTGTTGACGACGGCTCGACCGATGAGACGAAAGGACTCTCCGGAAAAGTCAGAAACATCCGGCTGATCCGCAGCGAATCCAATCTCGGATTTGTTCGGGCCTGCAACATGGGGGCGGAAAAGGCAAGGGGTGAATATCTCCTCTTCCTCAATAATGACACCGAGGTGACCGAAGGCTGGCTTAAGGCAATGGTGGGGCTCATGGAAAACGACCGGACGGTCGGTGTGGTGGGGGCCAAGCTCATCTTTCCGGAGGGCTGTTTGCAGGAAGCGGGATCGATCGTTTGGAGTGACGGGATGACATCGGGATACGGTCGGGGTGAAGACCCTGACAGCCCCCCCTTTTGCTACAGGAAGGAGGTGGACTACTGCTCCGGGGCCTGTCTGCTTGTCCGTAAGCGTCTGTTCTTTGACCTTGGACGTTTTGACGAAATCTACTCCCCGGCTTACTTTGAAGATGCCGACCTGTGCCTGGGCGCTAAGAGGATGGGATACAAGGTCGCTTATCACCCCGAGGCCGCGATCAAACACCATGAACATGGAAGCGGCACAAGAGAAAAAGCGATAGATTTATATTACAAGAACCGACTCAAATTCGTGAAAAAATGGGGTCCTGTCCTCAAGAAACATCTCAAACCGAAGCCTGAGAATGTGCTCCGGGCAAGGGATGCCCGGACGGGAAAAAGGATGCTCGTGATCGATGAGATCATTCCTGTGTCTTCCCTCGGTTCGGGGTATCCGAGGACAACGGTTCTTTTGAAGTATTTGGCAGAATTGGGTTACGTCATCACTTTTTTCCCGCTTACGGACGGGTTCCCTTATCAACCCGGGACGAAGGCCCTCCAGAGGATGGGAATCGAGGTTTTCTACGGAGAGGGCCTGAACCTTCATAGACATCTTGAAGAACGGCATGACTTTTACGATGTGGTCCTTGTCAGCAGGCCTCATAATGCAGACCGGGTGATGCAGCATCTGAGGAAGTTTTTTCCCAAGGCCCTGATCCTCTATGATGCCGAAGCCCTTTATTCGCTCCGGGAAATAGAAAGGCTGAGGTTGAGGGGGGTCCCTTTGAATCAGAGCGAAGAGAGCGAGATCATCCGAAGAGAATTGGGATCCATGAAGCAGGCCGATTCGATCATCGTTGTTTCAGAATATGAAAAAGAAAGGATGGAAGCCTACGGGTTAAAAAATCTTTTTCGATGGGGTTATCCCTTCAGTCTGAGGCCCCCGCAAAAAGCCTTTGAGGAGAGGAAGGACCTGCTTTTCGTCGGAGGATTCCTCCAGTCCCCTTCTCCAAACGAAGATGCAATGCTTCATTTCGCTCAAGCGATTTTCCCCCGAATTCAAGAATCTCTGGGATGCGGTCTTCTCGTTGTCGGAACCAATTATTTGGAATCGGTTTCCCGTCTCCAGTCCGACCACATCACGGTCGTTGGCTTTGTGGAAGAGTTGACCGACTATTACGAAAGGTCCCGCATCTTTGTTGTTCCTACGAGATTTGCCGCAGGGATTTCACTCAAGCTCCTGGAAGCCATGGGGCATGGAGTGCCCGCCGTCGTCACACCCCTGATCGCCCGACAACTTGGATTGGCTGACGGGCAAGGCGTCCTGGTGGGAAAGGATGATGAAGATTTTGCCGCTAAGGTCGTGGAACTTTATGAGAACGAAAAACTCTGGCGTGAATTGCAGAGAGAAGCTTTAGATTTTGTCCGCCAACACTTCGATCCGGAAGAGATGAAGTCCCGTCTGGCAAATTTCTTTCGATCTTTCGATGCGAGATGAACCCCGTTAGAAAGTCTGCGACTTTCCAACGGGACGGCTCACTCGGGGCTTTAAACCCCGTGTTCGCTCAAACGGTAATAACTCGCCCCCGCTGCAATCCCGGTGAAAGCAAAGCTTCGCACGGGGCAAGCAGCGGGGCTTTCTAACGGGGTGAAGATGGCTACCTTTTCCATCGTGACTCCTTCCTATAACCAGGGACGTTTTATTGAAGAGACGATTAGCAGTGTTCTCTCTCAGGAAGGAGATTTTAAGGTCGATTTTGTTATCGTCGACGGAGGATCAACAGACCATACCCTTGACATCGTCATGAAATACGAAGAATTGGTCAGAAACAACAGATACCTTATCCGATGCAAAGGGATCGCCTTTCGATGGGTTTCCGAGAAAGACCGGGGGCAGTATCATGCTCTCAATAAAGGCTTCAGCATGACGAATGGGGAAATCATGGCCTGGATCAATAGCGATGACAAGTACACTCCCTGGGCCTTTAAAACGGCCTTGGAGGTATTTCAACGATTTCCTTCCGTGGAATGGATCACCGGGATCGGCACAAGCTGGAATTCGAAAGGGATGATGGTGGGGGTGAATCGGGAGATCTTTTTTACGAAACGGCTCATCCTGAATGGATTCTACCCGGTGATGAAAGATTCTTTTATTCAGCAAGAGAGCACTTTTTGGAAAAGAAGCCTCTGGGAAAAGTCAGGCGGGAAGATGGACGAAGCCATGGAACTGGCAGGAGATTTCAAACTGTGGGTCGATTTTCTGAACCATGCTCATCTCTACCAGGTGCACGCTGTCTTAGGCGGCTTTCGAACCCATTTTGACCAGAAAACGGCTTTCAAGAAAAAGGAATACAGGAAAGAGGTAAAACAGATCATCGAGAAAACGAATAATTATTTTTCTCCCGATGATGATAAATCGTACCATATCCGGTATTCCCACTTGAAAGAGGATTGGGTCCTGCGAGAAATTCGAATCGATGAGAAGGACGCTCTTTCTCGAAGCGCGAACATTCAAAAAGTTGAAATCGGTCCCCTGCTTCACCGGCTCCTCAAGTGGCGAGCTCTGTTTTTACGGAAGTTGGGAAAAAAGTAAGGGGATAAGAGGGGATTGTTGAAATCATCATTCAAAAAATCTCCCCTAACCCCTCTTTGCCAAAGAGGGGAAGATGAAAAGGACAGACCTGAATGCGCTTAAGCAGTTTATTTTCAAAACTGGCCCCTGAGAGAATGACGCTCCAGGGGGCGTTGAGCCATATCAAAAGGTTAGGGTTTGAACCTGAAACGGTATTGGATGTGGGAGCGGCCGGCGGAACCTATGAGATCTATGAAACGTTCCCGAAAGCCTTCCATGTCCTGATCGAGCCTCTGGAGGAATACAAGCCCTACCTGGATCGAATGGTCAAGCGATATGAGAGGGCGGAGGTCGTGATCGCTGCAGCGTATCATGCGTCGGGTGAGGTGACTCTTCACGTTCATCCGGACCTGATGGGCTCCTCACTGTACCTGGAAGGTGAGGATTCTGATGTGAATGGTCTTCCAAGGGTTGTGAAGGCCGTTACCTTGGACCACCTCTGCAGCAATCGCAGACTCGAAGGTCCCTACCTCATTAAACTGGACGCGCAGGGCGCGGAACTCGATGTCTTGAAGGGCTCGGAAAAGGTTCTTGAGAATTCGGAATATGTCGTGGTGGAGTCGTCGTTATTTCAGTTTTTTAAGAATGGCCCCCAATTGATCGATGTCATCCTCTTCATGAAGGACCGGGGTTTCGTAGTCTATGATCTATTGGATCATCAGTACCGCCCCTTAGACGGGGCGATGTCTCAAATTGATCTCGCCTTTGTGAAGGAATCAGGGTTCTTTAGAAAATCTCATGTTTACGCAACGAGAGCACAGAGAGAAATCCAAAATAAGAGATTGAAAAAAGGACGGATTGGGATGGGAGAGGGATCGAGATGAAAGTCCTTTACGATCACCAGGCCTTCAGCATGCAAACCTACGGCGGAGTCTCCCGTTATTTTTTTGAATTGATGAACCTTTTCAGCAAGGATGACAGGGTCGATGTGAGGCTGGCATTAAGATCATCAACCAACCTTTATCTCCGGAATTCTTCCCTGTCCGGGAGAAAGGCCGCCGGCGTCCATGAAGGGGATCGGGATGGGAAGAAGATTCGGAAAGTTCTTCACTCGATGGGAGAGGCTTTCTCGAAGAACAGGGTTTTCAGCTCTCTTCTCTATCGTATGAACTTCAGGGAGAGCGTTCGCTCCCTTCAAGAACAGGACTTCGATCTCTTTCACCCGACCTATTTCGCTCCCTATTTCTTACCCCGTTTAGGCAAAAGGCCCTTCGTCCTGACCCTCTTTGACATGATCCACGAACGATTCCCGGAAATGTTCTCACCCGGGGATAAAACTTCCTCGTGGAAGGAGGAGTTGGTTCAGAAGGCGGCAAAGATCATTGCCATTTCCCAAAGCACAAAGAATGACCTCATGAGATACTATAACCTTCGGGAAGAAAAGATCGTAGTGACCCATCTGGCCTCTTCCATTTCACTTGAAGGGAGACCGGAGTCGTCAGGGCTGATGCTTCCTGAACGATACATCCTTTTTGTCGGCAACCGGGATAAACCTTCTCCCCTTAAAGAAAGGTATAAGAATTTCACCTTTTTTATCCGAAGCATCCATGAGTTGTTACAGGAAGATTGCGATCTGAATCTCATCTGCGCCGGAGGAGGAAGATTCCATCACCAGGAGAGGAGCCTGTTCAATGAACTCAGAATAGAAAAGAGGGTTTTCCAATATCCCGCCACGGACCGGACATTAGTCGATTTATATCGAAATGCAATTCTGTTGGTTCTTCCCTCTCTCTATGAAGGATTCGGCTTTCCTGTCCTGGAGGCATTCTCCTGCGGATGCCCCGCAGCGGTAAGTCGTACGGGCGCATTACCCGAGGTTGCGGGAGAGGGAGCCCTTTACTTTGATCCATTGGAAGGAGCATCGATCAGAGAAGCGGTCAGGAAGGTGATCGAAGATAAAGCCTTACAGGAACATCTGAGATCTGAAGGGTTTAAACAAGCCCGGAAATTCTCCTGGAGAAAGACAGCGGAAGAAACAAAATCGGTCTATGAAAGTGTGCTGGCTTGGTCAAATAAATTATTGTAGGGCATGATCCCCGATCATGCCTTTAAACGGTGCGTTCGGGGAACGCACCCTACATTCCATTCAATTTTATTTATTGCGATTTATTAATGCAAAATCCTTTACTGAAAACCTATCCTCTGGTATCCATTGTAACCCCTTCCTATAATCAGGGGAGGTTTATTGAGGAGACGATTCAGAGCGTCTTGAATCAAGATTATCCGAACCTCGAATATATTATTGTGGATGGAGGCTCCACGGATGGCACCCTGGACATCCTTAAAACATATGGAGGGAGGATCCGGTGGATATCCGAACCCGACAGCGGACAGTCTGAGGCGGTCAACAAAGGGTTCAGGATGTCGAGGGGGGAGATATTAGGATGGCTCAATTCCGATGACACTTATATTCCAGGCGCCATCCGGTGCGCCGTGGAATATCTCGTCGGGCATCCGGAGGTTGCGATGATGTATGGGGACGGATATGAGGTCGATGGACAAGGGAGAAGAGTTAGGAAGTTTCCGACGCCGGAAAAGTTTGATCTCGACAGATTGATGTATCGATGGAATTATATCCAGCAACCTGCCGTATTTATGCGAAGGGATCCTCTTTTTGAGGTGACCCTTCTTGACCCGACCCTTCACTGGAGCATGGACTATGATTTGTGGATCAGGATCGGTCGGCAATATAAGATTGCCTATTTCCCTGTTCCCCTCGCAAACCTGAGGAATTATATGACGACGAAGACTGCCTCCGGAGGGCTTCCAAGGTTAAGAGAGATCATCAAGGTCATCAGAAGGCATGGAGGAAGGAGGTATCCTCCAGCCTTTTTCATCTACAGCTTATGGATCCTGGAGAATATTCTGCGAAAGAAATCCCCAAGGTTAAACAGGCTTCTCTTGAAGTTGTCCTTGGGGAGGGTGAGGTATTGGATGAGAAGGACGATCTTAGGAAGCCGCGAATCTTAGGGGCATTGAGGAGGCCAAATCATGGGAAACCATCTGGCACAGAAAAGAATTATGGTCACAGGCGGAGCCGGCTTCCTCGGAAGATTTGTGACCGATAAGCTCCGGAAAATGGGCTGCCGTCATATTTCTGTCCCGAGAAGTGAAAACTATGACCTCGTTCATGGGGAACAGGTGAAACGGTTGTATAAAGACTTGAAGCCGGAGATTGTTATTCACCTGGCTGGAGTCGTTGGAGGCATAGGCGCCAACAGGGTCAATCAGGGGAAATTTTTCTACGATAATTTAATGATGGGCGTTCAATTGATCGAAGAAGGGAGGCTTCATGCCGTTGAAAAGATTGTATGCATCGGCACGATCTGCTCCTACCCAAAATTTACGCCCGTTCCATTCAGAGAAGAAGATCTCTGGAACGGATATCCCGAAGAGACAAACGCTCCCTATGGAATTGCCAAGAAAGCCCTGCTGGTTCAGCTTCAGGCCTACCGTGAACAGTATGGTTTGCATGGAATTTTTTTGCTTCCGGTCAATCTCTACGGCCCTCACGACAATTTCAACCCCGATTCCTCTCACGTCATACCGGCCTTGATAAAAAAATGTTTTGATGCGATTCAATCCAAAAAGGATGAAATCACCGTATGGGGGACCGGGAAAGCCACCAGAGAATTTCTCTATGCGGAAGATGGTGCGGAAGGGATCGTATTGGCTACGGAGCGGTACGATGGCGCCGAGCCGGTAAATTTGGGAGCGGGGTTCGAGATCTCAATCAAAGATCTTCTCGAGAAGATTATAGAGCTGACGGGATTTAAAGGGCGGATCACTTGGGATACGACCAAACCCGATGGACAGCCGAGAAGAATGCTTGACACGGGCCGCGCTGAGAGGTATTTTGGCTTTAAGGCAAAAACGTCCCTTGATGAAGGATTAAGAAAGACAGTTCAATGGTATAAAGAAAACATGTTAAACCAGAAGATGTAGTTTTTTTCTACTTCCCTTTGTCAATGAAGGGATTATTTATTAACAATCTCAAAATAGAAAAGACATCGATTTATAAAATCCCTCCTGACCTCCCTTTTTCTAAGGGAGGGATTGCCCCTCTTTGGCCGCCGGCCCATAGGGCCTCTGGCCCGGAGGGAAAAGAGGGGCAAGAGGAGATTTTCCAATGCTTATGTCAATTCAATTGTAAGACTGTTAATAATCCGGGCAAAATGACCGGGTGATAGGGCATTTTACCTATTTTTTATTTCACTTTTTTAAGAAATTGTATTAAAATTAAGGTAATTTAACTGGCATATTTATTGCTAGCTGTCAAAATGACTGCTGACCTCTTTCGGGTCAGGGGGGAACGGGGTTTTTGACTCGATCCGTCAAAAATACAGTATGTTTAACCAAAAAATAATAGGTTTCCCCCATTTAAATTCATAGACAAATAAATTATAAATATATTTGTGCAAGTTCAAAAGGGAGAAATCCATTAGGCGTAGATTCTAACCCATGAATTCTGAGAATTTCCTTCTAACATTTAAAGAACACTCAGTTGTCATGTCCCGCGCTGCGCGGGATTCGGCATCTCGTTTTGGCTTGAACCCCAGATCCTGAAACAAGTTCAGGATGACAGGTCTTGGAAATTTCAAATATCTTTGGATAGGCTTATTCGAGGGGTTTGCTCCGTTGAAAAATCAAGTAGATCTGAGCATCGTCATTGTCACTTACCATTCGGAAGACTATATTCGCGGATGTCTTCGATCCGTCGGGGAGGCGGCCCGGGGGCTCTCCTCTGAGGTCATCCTCGTGGAGAATGCGTCCGGAAATGGAACGCTTCGCATGGTCAATAGAGAGTTTCCGGATGTCGTTGTGATTGAGAACAAGAAAAACGAGGGATATGCGCGAGGGGTCAACCAGGGGGCGAATATCGCCACCGGTCAGTATCTGTTGATCCTCAACCCTGACACCCAACTCAATCCGGACACCTTGAAGATTCTCTTAAATTTTTTAAAGAACCAGACAACGGATTGCATCGTTGGAGCTCACACCATAGATGGAACAGGCCGAAGGATTCCTTCTTGCCGATCCTTGCCCCATATCGGGAATCTCACCCGATATCTCGTCGCTCCCCTGTTAAATGGGACAGGATTGCAAAACCCCAGACGGCGCCTGCTGGATATATGGGAACAGCATGAAACGGTAGATGTGACAAAATATGATGGATATATCTCAGGGGCCTGTATCTTAACAAGATTAGACTTCTTTAAACGCATGGGGATGTTCGATGATCGGTACTTCTTATATTATGAAGACGCCGATATGGGTTTCCGGATCAAGCAAGCGGGATACCGGGCCTTCCTTGTTGCGGAGGCTTCCTTGGTCCATTTTTCGGGACGAAGCGCAGCCCATTGCCCTTGGAGCAGACTTTATGCTGCAGAATCTTGCTTGCGCTACCTCCATAAAAATTTCACATTTCGCCACCGGATGGTTTTTCAGCCCAGTCTCTTCATCCTCCTTCTGAGCTGGGCTGTTCGGGCATGGTTGAAAGGAGACCAGACTGAAAAGAAGGTTCTACTGGAAAGCTTGAAGCGATTCATTCCTCCCTTCCTGGGCGGCACGCCTATGCAGGCCCGGGATCCTTCGTAAGGTGTATCAATTTAGCGGTTTGAAGTAAATCTTTTAAAATCCCTCCCCACCTCCCTTTGCCAAAGGGAGGAGAAAATATTTCCCCCTTTTGACAAAGGGGGATGAAGGGGGATTAGATAACCTTTTTCAAAGAGCTAAAATGATATCGTAAGGTAAATCCGTCCGGTCCAAACGTAACCTTCGGCGACTGAAAGTGGCTTTATTGAAAAAGGAACAGAAGATTTCAATCGCTGCAGTCGCCCTCATCCTGATCCTTTCCGTTGTCCTTTATTTCAATTCTTTAAACAACTCCTTCCATTTAGATGATTATCCTGCCATTGTCGAAAATCCCTATATCCGGAATCTTAGCGATACCTCTCTTCTTCTAAAGGGGATTCAGTCCCACATGGGTAATTTCAGGGCTCTGCCAACTCTCTCTTTTGCTATCAATTATCATTACCACGGATTGGACGTCTTCGGGTATCATCTGGTCAACCTGATGTTTCACATCCTTTCCGGCATCCTGGTCTATTTCATTTCAAGGAATCTCCTGGAACGGGATAGGAGAGGATTGGAGGGGGCGCCCGCTGGTGGAATGGGAGATGGAACGCTTCCTCTTTTTTCAATCCTGTGCGCACTCCTCTTTATCTCTCATCCTCTTCAGGTCAATACGGTCACCTATATTGCCCAAAGACATGAGGGATTATTGGGCTTCTTCTACCTTCTCTCTCTTTTCCTCTTTATGAAAGGTTCGCTCACCCGGGGATGGAAAAGAGCTCTTTTGCTATTAGGCTCCGGCTTCTCATTATTCTGTTCCATCTTTTCGAAGGAGGTGGGGTTTACAGCGCCCTTTGTCCTCATCCTGTTTGATCTTCTTTTTCTTTGTAAAAATAAAGGAGATCTCCGGAAAAGATTCAAGATCTATCTTCCCCTCCTGCTGATCCTTTACCTCTTCTTTCTCTTTAAGGGAGGATTGCTCCGTCATCTGTTCAGCGAATCCAGGGGATGGCTGTGGACTCCGTGGGAAAACCTTTTGACCCAATCGAATGTGATCATTCAATATATTCGGCTTCTCTTCTTGCCCTTGCCGGGATGGCTGAACGTTGACCACGACTTTCAGATTTCAAAGGCCCTGTTCGAATATCCCACCTTCGCTTCTTTTGGGGCCCTATTGCTTCTTCTGGCTTTAGCCATCCTTCTCATCAAGAAAGGAAGAATGATCTCCTTCGCCATTCTCTTTTTCTTCATCGTCCTCGCGCCAAGCTCAAGTTTCATTCCCCTCTGGGACGTGATGATGGAATACAGGCTCTATCTTTCTGTCTTCTCCTATAGTTTGATCCTCTCGACAGGATTTCTCTCCCTTGACCGGGTATTGAATCGCCGCTTCACCAGGAAAATGGCCCGGGGGGGAGTATGGGGGCTATCGATCCTTCTTCTCTCTCTCTATTCTCTGACCACGATAGAACGGAACCGGGTCTTCAGAGACGAAGTGACGCTTTGGGAAGACGCAGCAAAGAAATCGCCAAACAAGATGAGGGTTCGCCATAACCTGGGAAGGGCTTACTTTGAAAGAGGGTGGATCGATGAAGCCATTCGGGAAGGGGAGATGGCTTTGGCCTTAAGTTACCATCTTTATTCCAGGGACAGTCTGAAATTTGTCTTCAATCTGCTTGGGAGCGCTTATTTTGTTAAGGGAGAAACGGATAAGGCATTTCTTAGATTTCATCAATCTCTTGAGATTGACCCGAATTTCCCCCCTCCCCACTATAATTTGAGTTGCTTCCATGCCCAAAACAATGAAAAAAAGATGCTCATCCATCATTTAAGAAAAGCCATCTCTCTGAACCGGGAATATAGAGAGAGAGTCAGGGTAGAGAAGATCTTTGATCCCTTTAGAAATGAAAAGGAATTTAAAGAAATCATGGAGTGAGGGTGGTTCCAGAACCCGCATCGAAATTACTGATAAGTCCCAATGCTGTCCAATTAAGCCGTTCATACTGAGCTCGTCGAAGTATGATCGGCTTAATTGTCCACCCTTCGACAGGCTCAGGGTGAACGGTTTTTTTGCATGTGAGAAAGAGAAATTTGTTGCCCGGTGTATATACAGACCATTTGACAAAGTGAAGATGATATGATTTGATGGGTTCGCAGAATCGGACTCAGAAAATGAAACCCTTAAACGGCTCGCACTGGAAAGTTCGTCTCCTGTTTATTGTTGCCCTTTTGATTGCTCTCTATATCCTGAGAGATGTCTTCCTCTTCATGAATTCTCCCTATCTCCCCCTCTACGGAGAGTTTGACTCCAATGGATTCAAGATCAACCGGGCCTCAGGAGCAAAAAGCTCTGAACCATTGGCGGCAGGAACCTATATCACAGCATTAGAGGGTATCCCTGTTGAAAAATGGCTTCTCTCATTTCTTCATCTCTCACCCCGGACAACCCCCTTCCCGCCTTTCGATAAACCTCTGACGCTGAGTATCGAGGATGAAACAAAAGTCTCCAAGATCATCTTTGTATTTCCAGGGCAGCCTTCGATGGAAGACCTTCTCCGGGATCCTCTTCGGCTCTGGTTACTGGCCGCCCTCATTCTGTGTTGCGGCGTTTATCTCCTCTTTCGATATCCCGAACAACACCGGGTTCGGGTCTTGTCCCTCCTCCTCCTTGCAACGGTCCTAAGTATCTCCAATCATGCCGGGAAACATCTACTGATTCAGATCAGTCCACGTTTTATATGGATCATCATTCTCCGTTTTGGCACTCTTTCCCTGATCTTTTCTTCCTGGCTCTACCTCATTCTGGTCTTTCTTGAAAGGCGCGGCCATCTGAGATTACCTGCCTGGGCCTCCTGGATGACCTATGGCTTACCCCCATTGGCTGTAGGGATTGCCCTCTTGCTAACATGGGGAAATCCGCTTTTCTGGATTGAGATTTCATTCCGCATTCTCTACCTCACCGCGGCGGCAATCGTCTTCTTTACCTTCTGGATCCTCTTCCGCGCTTACCGCGAAACGAAAGACCCCATTTTCAAAACACAGCTCCGTTGGATCTTATGGGGCCATGCCCTGGGAATGTCTCCTTATATCCTTCTTTATAGCCTTCCAAAGGCGCTCTTCGGCGCTCCATGGATCAGTTATGGCTTCAGTCTGATGGCCTTCCCACTGATCATTTTCGCTTACCTCTTTGCCTTTTATCGATATCGGCTCATGGATGTGGACAGGATGATTCACAGCAGCATGGTTTATGGAACCTCGGTGGTTATCATTTTCGGAATCTACCTCTTCATCCTGGGCTTTCTGTTAAACAGGCTCTCTCCCTCCACCCGTATGGAGTTTTGGCTTCGTGCCGATCTCTTAATCCTTCTGGGTGCAGTTCTGGTCTTCAATCCCCTTAAAAACATCGTTCAAAAAGGAGTTGATAGGGCCCTCTTTCCGGAAAGGATAGGGCTTCCCCTCCTCCTGATGGAAGGAAGCAACCGGCTTGCTCAGGCTTCCAATTTAGAAGAGATCGAAACATTTCTTCTCAAACGTCTTCCCGAAGGGATCTCCATAGAACAGGCAGCCACGGTCCTCCGGGACCAGTTCGGGAAGGGATGGGAGTTACGCTCGAGACCTGAAGGGTGGGTGGAAGAAAATGAGGCGATGATTTCGAGTCTCGATGCTTTATCAAGGGAGAATCCTTCTCGGTTCTGGGACACTCTCTCCGAAGATGACTATATGAAAAACCCGGGTCCCCTGACTCATCTCAGGTCCCAGGGAGTGGTTCTTCTCTTTCCAATGATCAGTGGAGATGATCTCTGGGGCTTCTACCTTCTTGGAAACAAGATCACCAACCGGCTTTTAAGCCTTGAGGAAATTCATGTGATCGAAACCCTCTGCACTCAAGCGGCCCATAAAATAGGGAATGCCCGTTTGCTTGAGGGTTTACAGAGGACCAATCGATCACTGGCCGACCTGTCTCACCGTCTGATGCAAGCAGAACGGATGGCGGATCTGGGTGAAGGGGCGGCGACTCTCGCCCACGAACTCAAAAACCCCCTTGGAATCGTTCGAGGCTCTGCAGAAGTCCTTCTTAAAGAAACGGAATCTTCAAAGAGAAATGAAATCCTGGGCTTCATCATTGAGGAAGCCGATCGTCTGGCGGGAACCGTTGATGAATTTCTCCAGTTTGCCCGTATGGCTCCTCCCTCTAAATCAGAGGTTGACCTGAATAGCCTGGTTCAATCCGCCACCTTCCTTTGGGAATCGAGAAGGAAGAGCGCCATTCCCGTTTCTATTCGATTTCAGTTCGATAACAGGGTAGGAAAGATTTCTCTTGATTCCCGTCAGGTCTATCAAGCGCTTCTCAATATCTTCATGAATGCCGAGGAAGCGACGCCTGAGGGAGGAGATATGTTCATCTCCACAGGAATAGATACAGAGAGCGGTCAGTCCTGGATATGGGTTAAAGATACTGGAAAAGGGATAACTCCGGAGCATCTCAACAGAGTATTCGACCGGTTTTTTACAACAAAAGACTCCGGATTAGGGTTGGGCCTTACTGTCGTGAAAAAAGTGATGGAGGCTCATGGGGGGTCCGTGAGGATTGAATCCCATCCGGGAAATGGCACGAAAGTTGCTCTATTTTTTCCCTTGGGTAATAAAATGAACTCAGGCACATAAGCCGTCAAACCCCACCCCCACCCTTTCCCTCCCCCTGAATGGGAGGGGAAGCGCTGTTTACCTCCCCCTTCAGGAGGGAAGGAAATCGCTGTTTACCTTTCCCTGAATGGGAGGGGAAGCGCTGTTTACCTCCCCCTTCAAGGGGGAGGTCAGGAGGGGGATGGGGCTGAAATGTCATATGCCGGTTTTGATGGAGGGATTGCCTTTATGTCCCGTATCCTCGTTGTAGACGATGAACTTCGCTATTGCCAAATCCTTGAGGCCATGCTTCATCATGAAAATTACGATGTGGTAACTACTACGGATAGCAAGCAGGCGGCTCGATTGCTCGACGAACAGGAGTTCGATCTGGTCATCTCCGACCTTCGCATGTCCCATTATGATGGGGCGGAACTCTTACGTCACCGGAATGTGGTGGCCCCGGATATTCCATTCATTGTCCTCACGGCCTATGGAACGATAAAATCCGCTGTCGAAATGGTTCGAGAAGGCGCGCTGGATTATCTCACCAAGCCATTTAAAGAAGAGACCATTGTCACAGCGGTAAGAAACGCATTGAGAGTTGGAGCGTTAAACGAGGAAAACCGGAATCTGAGACAACTCCTCAAAGAGAGTCTGGGAGATATGGTTTTCCTCGGCGAGACTCCCTCGGTAAAAGCCATGATGGAGAGGGTGGTCAAGGTGGCCCCAACAGATTTCACCGTCCTCATTCTCGGAGAAACCGGCACCGGAAAAGATTTGTTGGCCCGTCAGATTCATGGATTGAGCAACCATAGAGATGGGCCCTTTGTAAAAGTGAATTGCGCCGCCATCCCGGCTTCTTTATTGGAGAGCGAGCTTTTTGGTTATGAAAGAGGCGCCTTCTCAGGAGCGAATCACCATCACAAGGGAAAATTTCAGATGGCTCATGGCGGCACCCTCTTTCTCGATGAAATCGGTGAGTTGGATGCTTCCCTCCAGGCCAAAACCCTCCAGGCCATTGAGGAGAAACGATTCTATCCACTGGGAGGATCGAATACCGTGGAGGTCAATTGCCGGATTCTGGCAGCAAGCAATCGCGCCCTTGAGCAAATGATGAAGACGGGCAGGTTCAGACAGGACCTCTACCATCGGTTGATGTCCTTTCCCATCCATATTCCTCCTTTGAGAGAGAGGAAAGAGGATATCAAAATTCTAGTCGATCATTATTTACAGGCATTTGGAATCGAGATGGGAAAGCCCGGACTCAAGATCGAACCTCGGGCCCTGGATTTTTTCACAGATTATGATTGGCCGGGAAATGTCCGGGAATTAATGAACGTGCTTCGATCTGCCGTTCTGATGAATCGCGGTGGGACGATAGGCCTGGAATCTTTTTCCTCACATCTCCTTTTTGGCGAGGAAACAGAGGCTGAAGATGCTCAGCCCGGATCAGTACTTTTAAACAATCTTCCCACTCTTGCGCAAGCAGAACGCGAACTGATCCAAAAAGCCCTTCAGGCAAGCAGCGGCAACAAGAGCCAGGCCGCACGTCTTTTAGGAATAACTCGAAGCCATCTCCGCTACCGCATGATGCTCCACAATCTTTAGCTCCTAAAATAGAAATTAACAGCCTCAAAATAGTAACGACATCGATTTGTAAAATCCCTCCTAACCTCCCTTTGCCTAAGGGAAGAATTACCCCTCTTTGGCAAAGAGGGGGGAGGGGAGATTTTCCAATGCTTATGTCAATTCAACTATGAGACTGTTATAAAAAGAATTGGTTCATATCAACCGGCAGAGTGGCTGCAATGGTTGTTATCAACCATTGAACTGAAGTCATCAGAAAGATCTTTCCACTGCCTTCCTCCCTGTTCTTTCCTTAAAAATAGTCCTTTTAGCTTGTTCCTCAATGTTTTCCTGACAACTCGGGGCAATTTTTCAGAGGCCCATGGGTTTTTTCTCTTGTGGCATATGGGTTGCAACTGATTAGAGAAGAGACGAAATCCCCCATTCCCCACTAACCCTCCTCCCCTTTTGATGGGGGAGGATAAAGGTGGGGATGGAAAAAAGGAATTTGAGGATTTGTCTCTATCACTTATAAAATTGACTTTTCAAAAAATCTCCTTCCCTGGTTGGCATAAGCGCTAACTTAAATATTCCCTCCCCTTCAAGGGGAGGGTTAGGGTGGGGATGGGAGAATGAGGTTCTTAAGGAAATAGAATCCCATCCCCCTCTCTCCGAGCCAGAGGCTCTCCGAGCCGGCGGCCCAACCTCCCCCTTGAAGGGGGAGGAATTAAGTTTTTGGATGTCGTCAATTATCTTTCCAAGGGGGTAAGTTATGAAAAAAATTGGGTTGGTTTTTCTTTTTTTAATCTTCCTGTCTGCGAATGCTTTGGCAACCGATTACTATGTAAAGACACCCGCAAACAATGGGAATGACACAAATGATGGATTGGCATGGACCACGGCCAAAGCCACCATCAGCGCGGCCATGGCCCTGGTCAACGGAAGCGATAACATCCATGTCGCTGCGGGGACCTACAATGAAAGAGTCACTTTCCACGCCTCGAACAGCAATCAGCTCTTAGGGGGATATCCAGCCGCTGGCGAGGGAACGCGAGCGCCCTGGACCAATCCCACCATCATCAGTGGCACGAGCCTCACCGGAAGCGTGATTTCTATTCCAGGTAATTTCTCCACAAGCGTTGGCTACAGCGGTATTGTCATCGATGGATTCACCGTTAAAAATGGATCGAAAAGCACGACCTACGGTGCCGGGATTGAAAGCTATTCCGTGGGCCTGACGATTAAGAACTGCATTGTTGAAAGCAACATGAGCACGGGCAGTGGGCAGGTAGGCGGAATCTATGCGTTGGCCTTGCTTAATGAACCTTCAACAAGTCTGCTCAGGATTGAAGCATGTATCATCAGAAATAACACCGGCCCCGTTGCAGGGGCCATCCTTATTGATGCGATTTCTCCTTTTCAGCTTCAACTGGTCAATAATCTCATTTACGGAAACAGTTCTTCGAATACGACGTTCCTCTTTGGTGTAGGAGGGGTTGCCATCGGGAGCGGCGCACAAACAATGGCATCTCCACCAAACAATCCTAAGATCATCAACTGCACCATTGCCAACAATACTGCTGCACACCCCACAAAAAAGGTGGGTGGCATCGGTGTGAATTTGGATGTTGGAGAGACGGTTACCATAGCTAACAGCATCATCTGGCACCCGGGCGTAGGCGTAGATGACATCTACGCTTATAACGGAGAGACGATATCCATCAGCTACAGTGATGTGAGGGATCCGGCGGATCCGGGGGAGTCAGGCCCCGGGGTGATCCACAGTGATCCATCTTTTGTGAGCGTATCGGATTATCGCCTCAATGCAGGTTCTCCCTGCATTGACACAGGAAGCAACAGTGTTTCAGGCATTCCTTCAACGGACCTCGACGGCAATTCCAGGATTGCGGACGGCGATAGTAATGGCACTGCGACAGTAGATATAGGAGCCTATGAAAAAACAGCTCCTGCCGACACGACTCCGCCTACGGGCTCAGTGGTGATCAACAATGGAGATACCTACACCAACACAACCAGTGTGACGCTTGCCCTATCCGCCACCGATCCCAGTGGAGTCACACATATGTGCATCAACAATACGAATTCGTGCTCGTTCTGGGAGACCTACTCAACCAGCAAAGCCTGGTGGTTGGATACCGGGGATGGAACAAAGACGCTTTATGTCTGGTACCGGGATGGCTTGGGAAATGAGAATGGCACGCCCTATTCAGACTCGATTATCCTTGATGGGACCAATCCTGTGGATGGGGGTCTTTCTGCAACGCCCGGAGTGAGCCAGGTCTCTCTGAGCTGGAGCGGGTTTTCTGATGCCACCAGTGGTATTGCGGGCTATACACTTGTTTTCGACACAACAGGCACACCAAATTCCTGCTCCGAAGGGACGGAGATCTATGCGGGGACTGCCACCGCGTTCCTTCACACAGGGCTGACGAACGGAACGACCTACAATTACAGGATCTGTGCAACGGATAATGCAGCCAACACGTCAACGGGTGCGACGGCGAATGCCACCCCTGCCGTGGTTTTGCCGGATACGGATACCGACGGGGTGCCTGATGCGGCAGAGAAGGGACCGGCTGGGAATGATCCGGCCTATGATGGAAACGGAGATGGCATCCCTGACGGCCAGCAGAACAACGTAGCCTCATTCTGGGCATTTGGAGGGCAGGGCTATGTGACCCTTGCTTCCCCGAATGGAACATCTCTCTCGGGCGTGACAGCCATAGATAATCCCTCCCCGGCTGATGCACCCCCCGGGGTGAGCTTTCCTTTTGGATTTATCGAGTTTGTAGTCCATGGAGTAACTGCTGGAGGAGCCACGACAGTGACCCTCTATCTTCCTCAAGGAGCCAGTCCAACCACCTATTACAAATACGGTGCAACTCCAAACAACCCCACACCTCATTGGTATGAGTTCCTTTTCGATGGGACGACCGGGGCGTTGATCAACGGAAATGTGATTACTCTTCACTTTGTCGATGGCCAGAGGGGGGATGACGACCTTACGGCTGACGGCGTCATTATCGACCAGGGAGGGCCTGGCATTAGCCAGACGGTAATTGTTCCTGGCTACAAGAACTTTGGCAGCGTCAATCTGGGCAGTGTCTCCTCTCAGTTCTTTAGCCTTTCAAACAATGGGGTAACGGACCTTGTGATCACTCTCATCGAGTTCACAGGAGGTGATGCGGGGATGTTTATTCCGGCAGCAGGAGGACCCAGTGCCTGCTCGAGCCTGACGCCAACAATCATTCCAGGAGGCAGTTGCACCTTCATTGTGAAGTTTTCCCCCACTTCGGAAGGAGTAAAGACGACTACCCTCCGGATCACCTCAAGTGATCCAGCCAGCCCGGGAGATGTAACGTTGGACGGAACAGGGACATTGGCGCCCGTATTCAATGATTGTCCGGACAACATCCAGTGGGCGGAAAACTATATCAACTCTATCTACTATGGAGGGATCACTGCGGGATGCGGGGCTGGTATGTATTGCCCCGGCAATAATGTGACCCGTGAGCAGATGGCGGCCTTCATTGTGAGGGCAGTGGAGGGTGGCCAGCTCTATGAAGGAGCCTGTGCCGGTCCATCACCGTTTTCCGATGTGCTTGCAACCAGCCCCTTCTGCAGGAATATCGAGAGGCTTGTGGCTCTTGGGATCACTGCG
>MGQQ01000086.1:41504-46235 GCA_001798855.1 Deltaproteobacteria bacterium RBG_16_49_23
GGGCTGGTATATATTGCCCCGGGAACAATGTGACGCGGGAGCAGATGGCGGCCTTCATTGTGAGAGCGGTGGAGGGTGGCCAGCTCTATGAAGGAGCCTGTGGTGGTCCATCGCCGTTTTCCGATGTGCCTGCAAGCAGCTCCTTCTGCAGGAATATCGAGAGGCTTGTGGGCCTTGGGGTCACCCAGGGGTGTGCGGCAGGTATGTACTGTCCTTCCAATAATGTGCTACGAGACCAGATGGCCGCCTTCCTGGCCAGGGCTTTTTTGGGGATGTAATAGGCGTTATGGAGTCCTTAATTGAGAAGGCATATTCTTCCAGGGTCTCTGCCAACCCAATTTGGCCCATATAAGCCGTTCGTGCTGAGTTCGTCGAAGCATGAACGGCTTATCAGCCTACCCTTCGACAGGCTCAGGGTGAACGGTCTGTTGTCCTTTGCGAAAACACTCACAAAGAGGCAGGTTTCCTCCTGCCTCTTTTTTCACCCTAAAACAGAGATAGAAAATTGTTTTCCAGGTAGTTCCCCCTCCCCTTGCGGGAGGGGGCGAGGGGGAGGGGTAACCTTAAAGGTGAACTATTCACCCTCACCCTAACCTTCTCCCGTCAAGGGAGAGGGAACTATTTTAAAATTTCTAAATCGGGATTTGGGTTTCAGATATTGCTGTTCAGATATTGCTTGACAAAGATGATGTCTGGGTGTATGGAACAATCAACTGGGATCTTCCTTTTAACGACCCAAGTATTGTTTTCAAATAGTCTGTTGGTTAATATTTTTCTGTTTGCCGCCTGATCGGGGGTGCATTGTTGAATTAAATCCAATCGTTCAAAAAAGGAAGGAGATACCTACATGAAAAGACAGGCATCGTACACTTATTCATCGTTGGTGATCGTTGGCTTGCTGGTCATCGAACTTTTGGCCTGGTCCACATCCGTTGCGGCGCCGGACACGCCAGGAACATGGAAGCTAACCGGGAATATGTTGACGGCCCGGCGGCACGCCGCGTCCGCAACATTGCCGGACGGGAAAATTCTTGTCGTGGGTGGGACAAACACTACGGGTGTGGATGGCACCGCGAGCGCCTTTTACGACACCGCCGAGATTTACGATCCGGCCACCGGTACCTGGACTACCACGGGCAGCCTGACGACCGGGGGGAGGGCCTTGCACAGAGCGACCAGGCTGTCGGACGGGACGGTCCTGATCACGGGCGGATGGAATGGGTCAGGCGCGCTATCCTCCGCGGAGATCTATGACCCGGCGACAGGCACTTTTTCAGCGACCAATGATCCCACCATGACGACAGCACGCGCGGCCCACTCGTCTGTCAGGTTGTTCAACGGGCAGGTCTTGATTACGGGAGGCTTTGACTCTGCCGGGAATTCACTTGCCTCTGCGGAGATCTATAACCCGGCGACAGGCACTTTTGCCCCGGCCGCAAACATGAGAGCAGCCAGAAAGCACCATCGTGTGAACACGGTCGGCCCCGGCAATGTGTTTATTACCGGAGGCTATGACGCAGGTGGCGCCGAGTTATCAAGCACCGAGATATTTATACCAGGACCTAACCCGGCCGTAACCGGGACCTTCAACGGAGCCCGTTCTCTTGCCCAGGCCCGCGCGAACCACTCTGCTGTTGAATTACCGTCGGGAGAGATTCTTGTGACCGGCGGCCATGGTGCAGGCGGAGTGCTCGCTTCAACGGAGATCTACAATCCGGATACCGATCAGTTTACCGCAGGACCGAACCTCAATTTCGCAAGGCAAAGCCATGGTTCAGGGGTGATGCCAGGCGGCGTGGTACTTATTGGAGGAGGCAACAATAACCCCTCCACGGACTGGGACATCCAGACGAACTTCCTTTCGTCGAATGAACTCTACGACCCGGCGGCCCCGAGTACTTTTACGGTAACCATCAGCAGGTTCGCTGTAACCGGCGGTGGAAATTCGGCATTCCTGTGGACGGGTAAGATTCTCGTCACGACCGGCCTCACGAACCAGGCCGAGCTTTACACCCCTGTGATGCCGGGGACCCTTGAAACTTGGTTGCCAGCATCGAGTTTGAACACGGCCCGATCCAATACGTTGTGGTTTCTCCTCGATGACGGCAGGGCTTTAATCGTCGGCGGACTCGACTCTGCCGGTAATCCGCTGGCTTCGGCGGAGGTGTATGATTATTTGACCGGAAATTTCACGTTGACAACAGGAAGCATGTCGACTCCTCGGCACCAGCACCATGGCTCCATGCTTTACACAGAAAAAGCTTTAGTGACGGGCGGCCGGCCGGATGTGACCCCCGGCCCTCCATTCAATGTTCTCGATTCGGCTGAGTTGTTCGACCCGGTGAGCGGGACGTTCACGCCAACGGGATCCATGAACCGGTTCCGGCGTTTACACAGGGCCACGAGACTCCCTGACGGAAAGGTATTGATTACAGGCGGCCTGGGCGGGACCACGAATACATCTGGTGCTTTCTTATCCGGGGCCGAGATTTACGATCCTGCCACGGGGACCTTTACATGGACTACTAACGGGCCTGCCGTCGGACTGAACACCGCCCGGTACAATCACCAGACGATCGTGTTGTACACCGGGAAGGTGTTAATCGCCGGCGGCGTCGGTTCGGGGACTCCTAACGTTCTGGTGAGATCCGCTGAGTTGTATGATCCCGCTACCGGTCTTTTTACAACGACCGGAGATATGATAACGGGACGCAATAATCCGCTCTTAACCACACTTCCAAACGGCAAAATCTTAGTTTCGAACGGGCACGATTCGGTTACGGGAACAACAGGGGCGCCGGTCCAATCCGTAGAGATCTATGACCCCGCGACCGGGACATTCGCACCGGCGGGCAGTACGCTGGTAGCGCGAAACTTCAACAGGGTGACGCGTCTGGACAATGGCAAATTGATCTTTGTCGGCGGCCAGACCACCGCTGATCCTCCAGCGGGTCCTCCGCCCGTGACCGATTCGGCGGAGTTATACAACCACGTAACCGGATCGTTTTCCGGTACTGATAATCTTATCACGGCACGGAGAAATTTTGCGCAGTGGAGCCTGCCCCACGGAAAAATCCTGGTTGCGGGTGGATATGATGCCACCGGCGCGGTGCTTTCTTCCGCCGAACTCTACACGCCGTTGATCGCCGACGAAGTCGACACGACGATTGCCTCCGGGCCCGACGCGGTGACAGCCAGCACGACCGCAACCTTCACTTTCACCTCGGATCCGGCGGGGGGCACCTTCACGTGCAGCCTGGATAACGCTCCATTTACCGCGTGCACCAGCCCCAAGATCTATACTTTACTGGGAAATGGCAATCATAATTTCCAGGTACACGCAACCTCAGGTGGAATTACCGATCCGACGCCGGCAAACTGGAATTGGACCATTAACCCTCTCCAGCAATTCACCCTCACTGTTGCAGTATCTCCAGTAGGAGCAGGGACGGTGGGCATGGTTCCTCCTGGTGGGACTTATGGTGCAGGAACCCCTGTCGCCTTAACGGCCAATGCCTCGCCTGGTTACCGCTTCGACCATTGGGAAGGGGACCTCACAGGTACCGCCAATCCGGCTCAGATCACCATGAACAGCAGCAAATCTGTCACGGCTGTCTTTATTCAGCAGTTCACCCTGACCGCTGCGGTATTGCCCGTGGGAGGAGGGACGGTGAGCCTGGCGCCTCCCGGTGGAACTTATGATTCAGGAACCCTTGTCACCCTAACACCAATACCCAATGCAGGGTCCTTCTTTAGAGGATGGACAGGATGTATGGATCCTCAAGGCGCGAGATGCCTTGTGACAATGAATGCGAATCAAACCCTCACAGCCAATTTTGAGGTCATTAACATCGGCGGATTCAATGATGTGCCTTTGGGCTACTGGGCAGATGATTTTGTCTATGCGATCTTCCAGAAGGGGGTGACCCTTGGCTGTGGAGACGGGACAATATACTGTCCCGCGAACAATGTGAGCCGGGAGCAGATGGCTGCGTTTCTGGTGAGAGCAACGGTAGGAGAGCCTCCCGCAGATTATTGTAATGCCGGTTCTCCATTTACAGATGTTTTACAAACCAGCCCCTTCTGTAAATACATCAAGAGGCTGGTTGAGCTTCAGATCACTGCTGGATGCGGGATAGACACATACTGTCCTACGAACAATGTCAACCGGGAGCAGATGGCGGCCTTTATTGTGAGGGCGGTGGAGGGTGGCCGGTTCTATGAAGGTCAATGCACCGGTCCATCCCCATTTACCGATGTGCTTCAAGCCAACCCCTTTTGCAAGAATATCGAGAGGCTCACAGCTTATAATCCCCCGGTTACCCTTGGGTGCACAGTTACCGAATATTGCCCCGGGAATAACGTGCTGCGCGACCAGATGGCCGCCTTTTTGGCCAGGGCGTTTTTGGGATTGCCGTAAGATTCATAACCCCTGCCTGCGCCGAGGCTTTGCCAGGCAAGCCATAGCCCCTCCCCTTAATTTAAGGGGAGGAACTCTCCCCTCTATTCCCCCCTTAGTTTAAGGGGAGGAACTCTCCCCTCTATTCCCCCCTTAGTTTAAGGGGGGATGAAGGGGGGTTAAGTGATTCGTAGCGTTGGCATTTAATGCCGACGTAAACGGCCGCCCCCAATAAATGAGGGCGCTACAATTGACTAAAATACTATTCCAACTAATGCGAAAGGGGGATGTCTTATGAGGAAGATCTTTTTTCTGGTTGCTGTTTCTATGGT
>MGQQ01000087.1 GCA_001798855.1 Deltaproteobacteria bacterium RBG_16_49_23
CAATTACATATTACGTTGATTACCCTTTTGTCCACGATGTCGTGGCATGAAAATCTGTCCACGATGTCGTGGCATTCATCACTTAGGTATTAAGCAGGTTGTCATTCCTGGCTTGACTTAGCCTGCCCCAAATAATATTGACATCCGGAGTCACTCCCCCCTTCCCCCTCTTAACCTAAGAGGGGGGTATGTTTTCCTCCCCTTAAGGTAAGGGGAGGTTAGGAGGGGTTATGAATCCTTTCAAGCACCAGCCTTCTCCCCGCTTCAAAGGCCTGCTTAAGGGCGTCCGGATGCTTCTTAAAAATATCTCCCTTTGCATCGACTCCTCGAAAAACCAGCTCGCCTGAATATTCCGCATTGAAGGTGTCAAAAAAGTATTTGGTAGTGAGTATGGCTCCCTCAAAGACCTTCGGCCCTTTCGTGGCTCCCACTGATATGAAGAAGCCCTTTCTCTTTCTTCCTTCTTTTCCGAGAGAGGGATCTTTTAAGAGATACTTCTTTGCCCAGAGGGCCTGAGAACGATCGATCAATGCCTTTGCCCATGCGGTGACGCCATAGAAGAAGATGGGGGAAGCAAGCACAATGATTTCCGATTCCAAAAGTTTTGGATAGATTTTCTCCATGTCATCCAGGATGACACATTGACCGGTGTCATCACATCCATGACATTCTTTGCATGGGGTGATGCTGTAACCGCGGAGATAGAGACGCTCCGCCTCCGCCCCTTCCTCTTCTGCGCCTTTAAGAACCTCTTCGAGAAGGAGGTCCGTATTGCCGCCCCTTCTCGGGCTTCCAAAGATTCCCAGGATTTTCATTTCCAACTCCCTTATTCAAGCGATAGAATTACTCCCTCTCCCTTGACGCCTGCCTGCGCGAAGCCGCTTCGGCGAAGGCAGGGGAGAGGGAGGGGGTGAGGGTGCCATAAGCTCTTCCCCCCTCCCCTTAATCCCCTCCCGCCAAGGGAGGGGAGATATTTAAAGAAGGAGTCGGCCAGGGAATGGAATTAAGGTCCCTCAGTCCATCGAGCAAGGGTTCGCTTATCCCTTTATGCTGAATCAATACTTTGAAGATCTCACCCATTCCCGCCTCCGGCTCGATCAGGTGCATGAGCGAGAGTCTCAATTTCAACCCGTCCAGTTCAGAAGCCTCTTGATTCAAAAATTCCATCTCCTGAAGGATGCCCAGGGCGATAAGAAAACGATACTGCGATACGAGGCCGGTGAATCGAAGACCCGCCTCTTCTCCCTTTTTGATTAAACCAGTGAAGTTGACATGGGAGGTGATGTCCTGTTCTCCCAGATGTTCATAGGGATTATCCGAGGTTTGATGGCGATAGTAACAGAGAGAGGTTCCATGACGACGATGAGGAGCATAAAGTTCCCCGGCGAGATATCCGTAATCGATGGTCAGAACAAATCCCTTCTCTAGAAACCTTCCCACTTTCTCCATCCAATCCAGGGCCCTGAGATTGACCTCAGCCCTCTGACCTTCCTGGAGCGTGATGCCCATGGATTCAAAATAGGAAACGAGCCGTGAATCCGAAGGTTCGTCCATCACCTCTTTCAGTTGACCTTTGTGCTGGGTCACATAAATCTCTTTTAATTTGCCGCTGTCAAAGACAACCTGATGGAAAGGAAAGGCATCGACCAGCTCATTGGAGAGGATGCAACCCGTGATCCGGCCTTTTCCTTTCTCAAAGGTTTCCGGATCCATCCAGCCGATTTTGCCTTCTTCTTCATAGGGACGGAGCCTCTCTCTCTGTTCCTTTAGGAAGGGATGACTCGTTTCAAGAAGATAATATTTAAGACCGTTAAAGAAATGAGGAGCCCTCTGTTTGGCCCAATCCAGAATATCCTTGCAGAGAAACCCCCGGCCTCCTCCGATCTCGACGATATCAAAATTTCCTCCGCCTAAAATCTCCGCCATCTGAGAAAGCTGTTTGGCGATCATTCCTCCAAAAAGGGGATGGACGCAGGCGCTTGTATAATAGTCGCCATCCTTTCCGATTCTTGAACCTTCGGATTGGTAATAGCCATATTGGGGATGATAGAGGCACCCTTCCATAAATTGAGAAAAAGGGATGGAGCCCTTTTTCTCAATCTGGGAGAGAATAAGCCTCCTCAGCTCTCCTTCCCGGTTTCCCTTCTCTTTTTCCATATACAGAGGAGTTCCCGATGATGGTATCCGGATTGAACGAGCTCCCAGCCTTCTTTTCCTCTCTCGCTGAAAATGGTTTCTAACCACCCCAGGCCAACACGGGAGGTGTCGTGGACAAAGCATTGTCCTGTCTGATCACATTTGATGATCTTCTCTCCTCCTCCCTGTGGAAACTCCGGAAATTCGTGGACCGTGATCTCATATTCCCACTGTGTCATATCCATCCTTTTCTTATTTGCCATCGACATTCAATAACGCTTAAGGGAACCTCTAATAATTATCAATTTGTCACTCCCGCCCCGTATCAAGTACGGGGTAAACTCCGGCGGGAGTCCAGTGATGTCAAGAGCTTCTGGATTCCTGCTGGAGTTTACCTCGATGAAGATCGGGGCAGGAATGACATTTTTAGAGGTAGCCTTAAATGTGTCTTCCAGCGTCCTGTGCTTTACCCTATCAGGTTTCGTAGGTCAAGACACGGATCATACCGATGGTGGCTCCAGTATCATCTGTCGTGGTGGTATCGCTGACCGAAATAACCTTCTTCACTCTGTTTTTTGCAATGAAATGATTCACCTCTTCATCCAGGCCTTTTAACTCTTTTATCGTTTTGAATATTCTCAATTCCGTTGTGAAGGTTTTTACCTTGAACCTCTTTTTCTCTTCCATTGGGAACCTCCTTTCCCCTTTCTTTTAAAGGATAACAGATTATTCCCCCGACAGGCCAAGGAATAGCCCGGGCGTGAACGATCGAAAATCGGCCTGTTCAGAGTTGAGAATGAATCCTGTTGTTGCATTAAATTCGGCGCTTGGATTCATCAAACCCTTAACCGTAGAGGCACAGCCGCTAAATCAACATGATCCACTGGATCACCCCAATAGTGACCTTTGAAAGGCATCATTAAAGCGGCGGAAACCGCCTTTTTATGACGGCATGCAGCTGATTCAATCCCGCGAAACGCGGGACAACAACAGGGTTAATCTCCCCTTTGATGCTTGATCGGGCCTTCTTCAAGAGCTTCGTGAGCCCAGTTCAGCGCCGCAACCATTTTTGGAAATCCGATGGTGGTCAGGCCCAGGAGCACGGCATGCCGGATCTCTTTGGGAGTGATTCCTAGGGCCAATGCCCTCCGGGTATGAGATTTGATGGCGCCCTCGGAGTTCGATCCGATGGCCATTCCCAGCTTGATCAGCCTGCGCGTTTTTTCATTGAGAGGGCCGGAGGCATGACATTTTCTGGCAAGCTGATCGTACTGTTTCTCAATCTCCGGGAACTCCTCCTGGAAACGGTTGTACGAAAATGGCAATCCACTCTTCTTTTTCATCTTTCCTCCTTTTCTCCTCAACTCAGAGACTGTGTCGTAATTCCGTTCATGGTTCGAGAGCCTCACCACGAACGGACTACGACATGTCAAAAATCAATCACTTAGCCGTTCGTCCTGAGCATGTCGAAGGGCGAATGGCTAATTACGACACAGCCTTCAGGGTGATGGTATATTTGTTGACCATATGGTGAGGAAAGTAAGATTCCTTGGCCTTTTTCAAACCCTCCTCCCCGAGGTCCTGCTCGCGGTTGACATAGGTATAGCCAGACCAGGCCTTTTCAAGGAAGGCCTGGTTGATCACGGGATAGAGGCCTTCGAAAGCCGGATTGGCTTTTTCAATATGAATAACGGCGGTGTCGCGATTGAGCGGCTCTCCCAGGGTGAAGGCCTCCACCTTACCGTCGATGAGGATGATCCCTCCTTTCACCCCGTTAGAAAAAATGCCCCGCTGTTCCCCTCCGGGCCAGAGGCCCTCTGGGCTGGCGGCTGCAACGGGGTCATATTTCGGAATAATTCCGGGTTCCGCCCCGTAGAGGGTTCCACCCCGGAGGGCGGGGTTTAATGCCCCGATGGAATTTCTAACGGGGTGAACCCCCAGCGCCTCAAAGTGATCAAAAGCTTCTTTGATGGCGATCGATTCGTTGCGTAATCCCGGCGTCACTTCACAGCGCCGGAGATCGCACCAATCGCTCTCCAGACGGAGACACTCTGAAATCCATTCGGAGGCGAGCGGGAGATACTGATAAGCGTATTTCTCTGTAAACTGTTTAATATGGTTTCTCTTTCGATGATATTTCCTTCCTTTCAAATGGATCAGATCCTCTGAAAGGTAGATATAATCGGAATGGTCCCGATCGTACTCAATCACAAAACCCTCTGCCTTCCAATCAACACGCGATACGACGTCTTCAGGAACCCGTGCTATTTTTACAGAAGATCCCTTCTCCCTCATCGGCTGGAGTAATATCCGACAACATTCTACCACATCTCCATCTCCAATGGGAGAGAAGAAAAAGGGATGCGCTCCGGTTTCTGCAAAAAGACAGAGGAAATCTCGCAGGCGGGAGAGCTTTAGCTGATAGGCATGCCGCCAGATGAAGAGATTGGTAAAGGTGAATTCGGAGATGGGAGGAGGGAATCGGGTAAAGGCCAAATCGAAAAGGGGCTTGTCTTCGAGGGAGATACTTCTAAATAAAGGAAATTCCGGTACACTTTTCCATGATTCCTCCATGTTGAACTAACTCCTTCCATTTTAATCATATAACACCATCCTGCTAACGAATCAAATGGCTGACCATAGTGCAGATCTCTGCCGGATTAAAAGGTTTATAGATGAAGCCATACACACCCAGATCGATGGCCTCCTTAAGAAAGGAGTCGCCTCTCTCTGAAACGGTCAGAAGAATTCGTAAAGGCCGTGTCTTTTTTAATTCGATAAGGAAGTTTTTCTCGCGGACTCCAGGAGTGTCGATGTTGAGGATAAAGATATCAAACCTCTCTCCCATCAAGAGAGGCTTCACCTGAGAACCACTATCCAAGATGATGACTTCATACCCTTCTCTTTCGAGACATTCCCTTAAGTAACCCCGGCTGGCTAAATCATGCTCTACAATACATATCTTTCCCTTCACAGTTCCTACCTCTTCAGAGAGATTTTAATAAGATTAATCCTCTAAAAAGGGAGTTACCGTTTTCTCTGCTCGTGACGATTTTCAAGGATGACGTTATCTACGATCTCGCCACAGAAGATGCATCTCCAGCCGAAAAATTCCTCAGCGATGCCAAAAAACTTCTCGTAGACCATGACACCACTACAACGATAACACTTCATAATTAACCTCCTGAAGAAAAATAAGCAAAATCCATACCAAAAAAAGAATCAAGTCCATAGGTTAAGGAAGAGGAGTCTGTTTTTGTCTATGCCCCCATGCCCATCCATCTTTATTTTAGTAAGATATGCGGATTATATACAATATTTTAAAGAGAAAGTTTCCGGGACTGGTGTGATAAAATCTGGGATGTTTAGAAAGAGTTGAAAGTCAAGAACTGTATAATTTTAGACATTAAAAATAGAAATTTGTTTTGTTAATATTGAAAAATATTTGAATATCAATAAGTTATAAACAGGTATATTTTTAGACAATATTGTACTAAAATTATTCTTTTGAGAATCCATAACGTCGCATCTTCCCATAGAGGGTAGAGCGATTAATCTTCAGCTTTTTCGCTGTCTTATGTTTATTCCAGTTTGTCTCTTTTAATGTTTTTAAGATGAGGTTCCTTTCAACATCCTGAAGGGTTACAAGTTCCTCTCCCTGCAAAGGTTTCTGAAGGAGGTACTGGGGAAGGTCTTTTGTTGAGATCTCATCTCTTTTGGCAATAATCACTGCATGCTCAATCACATTCTCCAGTTCGCGAACATTTCCAGGCCAGGAGTGGGCTAAAAAGATTTCCATCACTTCGGGGGAAAAATCGACTATTTTTTTCCCCTTCTCACGTTTAAATTTATCCAGGAAATGTGAGACGAGGAATGAAATATCGTCTCTCCTCTCGCGAAGAGGCGGGATGAAGATGGGGATGACATTGAGGCGGTAATAGAGATCTTCCCGAAAGGTTCCCTTCTTCATCTCCTCCATCAGGTTCTTGTTCGTAGCAGCGACCACCCTCACATCGACCTCAATGGTGTCTTCCCCTCCGACCCTTTCAAACCGGTGATCCTGTAAAACCCGGAGGAGCAGAATCTGAGTCGGGGGCGAGACCTCGCCGATCTCGTCGAGGAAAACGGTCCCCCCATGAGCGAGCTCAAATCGGCCGGTCTTTCTGCGGATGGCGCCGGTAAAGGATCCCTTTTCATGGCCGAAGAGTTCACTCTCCAAAAGATTTTGAGAATAGGCGGAACAGTTGGCAACGATAAAAGGCTTATGCTTTCTCTCGCTGTTGAAATGGATCGCCCTCGCTATGAGTTCCTTTCCTGTCCCGCTCTCCCCCTGGATGAGGACGGTTGAATCGGTATTGGAGATATCGGAGATCAATTCATAGATCTCCTGCATCCTCTCACTCCTTCCGATGATGTTTCCAAAACTGTATCGCTTTTCAAGAGCTTGAGTAAGCAGGATGTTCTTATTCCTTTCCCTCCTCAGCTCATCATGGAGATCTTTAATACGGAGCATCACCTTCACCTTGGCAAGGAGCTCCTCATTGATGAAGGGTTTGGTGAGGTAGTCATCCGCCCCGATGTTGAGGCCATCGATCTTATCCTGAAGGCTTGACCGGACAGTGAGGATGATCACGGGAATGAATTTCAGGACATCATCCTCCTTAATTTTCTGGCAGATATTTCTTCCATCCTCATCGCCCAGCATCACATCGAGAAGGATCAGGTCTACGGCCATATCGGTTTCCTGAGATTTTTGCCTTTCGGTCTCCAGAAACCTCATTGCCTCGGTTGCAGAGAAGGCGGAAAAAACCTGATAACCTTCCAGCTGGAGTAGAGTGGTGATCATCTCCACCGTGTCCCTCTCGTCATCGACGATCAATATTTTTTTCGGCCTTCTCTCTTCCATCTCTGTCTAATCGAATTGATACAACGTCAGGGTAAATATGACCGAATGACCTTCTGATGTCAATTGTATTTTGTTAGAAAATAACTGTAATAGTCACCCTCTCCCCTTGGAGATTATGTCATAAGTCCATTCACAGTTCGACCTGTCTGCCAGGCACAGGCAGGCATGCCCTGTCCTCTACGAGCCAGAGGCTCTCCCTCCGAGGCAGAAGCCCCTGTGGGGCGGAGCCTGAGCCGGAGGCTAAGCGAACCATTCGTCCCTTCGAGAGCCTCAGGGCGAACGGTTTTTTCCGAATGCCCTGAGCGAAGTCGAAGGAAGGGCTCACCGCGAACGGAAAATGGTTCATTTAAAATCAATTGGTTAGCCGTCCGCCCTGAGCGTGTCGACCTGCCCGCCAGGGCTTGGCAGGCGGGAGGGAGAACGGCGACTTATGACACAGCCTCCTGGTGGGGGGGAGGGTAGGGGTGAGGGGGAAAGATTTTAGGTTTCAGATTTTCAATCCACAATCCGCAATCCGCAATCTAAAATCATGATGCCTCACAGGGCGGGATCTTCTCGACGAGTTTCTTCTTCCTTGCTGGAGTCAGCTCCTCTTTGATGGCCCAGTCTCTTTGGGCAAAGGGGTCCTGGGTTTTGATGAGGAGCCATTCCTTTCCGGTCCCCCTTCCTCTCATCAAAACGAGTGAGAAACCTCCCTTCAATTTCTTTCCGTTTAGAGTGAAACGGAGTTTGCCCTGCCTTAAGGCGACCTCAGGGTCTCCCTCCGACTCAAATTCTCCTGTGTCCCAGATGAGGACCGAGCCGGCTCCATAAAGGCCCTCTGGGATGATTCCTTCAAAGTCACCATATTCAAGGAGGTGATCTTCCACCATCACAGCAAGCCTTTTATCTGCTGAATTCATGGAAGGCCCTTTAGGGATGGCCCAGGATTTGAGAACACCGCCTATTTCCAGACGGAAATCATAATGGAGACGCGTAGCATGGTGCTCATGGATGACAAATTTCATTGATATCCTCTTTTATCATTAAATAGCTCCATTGGGAATAATTTCCTTTTTTTTTTGACATTCATTTCATCTTTTCCAAGACCTTTTGAAAAGGCTTTACCATTTCCTCCTTCATTCTTTTGCGGTAGATTTCTTTTCTCATCGAGGGTATTTTAGTGAGAAGGATTAATAAGGCATTGATCATACGGGCTTTGTAATCTCTTTGGGGAAAATCATAGAGATGGTGCTTTTTATAGAAATGATGATCTGCCTGAAAAGGGAACCGGAGTTTTCCCCAGACATCGTCCCTGAAGATTTTCATCCCGCCGACACTGAGAAACGTCTTGGGTTTGACATAGCTTATCCCGGCAAGATGAATGACCTGTTCAGCCAGATGCTGGAGCCGGGCATCTAACTCCTTCGACTCCTCTTCTTCATCTGTGACGATATCGACGAGATTGGCCTGTTGCCATTCTGTGTAAGCTTCGAAGATCTGTCTGAGGTTGGGAATTTGCCTCAAAGGGCCGGACAGGACGAATCCAACCTGTTTTCCCACAAGAGAGGGCGTATGGGTATGAAAGAAACTTCTGTCAAAGAACATTTTCCATCTGGAGGATAAATACCTGTCCTGAATCGTCCCTGTGAAAATAAGGATATCCGCTTTTTTCACCTGATTTTTATAGAATTGAACATATCCGTCTTGATCCCCATAGGAACATTGATAATCATAACCGCATTGAATGCAACCTAAGCACCCGCCCTTTATGTCAAGATCATGGAGGTTGATCACCTTGACCTCTTCGGCAAATGCGTTTTTGAGTCTCTCGATCATCTTGCCTAAATTGGTCTGAGGGTCTTTCAGATCGGTGAGGATCAACACTCTTTTCCCCTGAGTGTTGATCTTGTGTCCTGCAGGGCTCGGAACAAAATTGAAGTTCCGATAAAGGACCGGCGAAAATCTCTTTGAAGTTGGGATGCGGTTTTGAATCCCATCGAAGAATTCAGAGGCAAAGAGGGTCAATCTTTCTCTCCTTTTCTCACTTAGCAAATCATACATGCCGGCTGAGAAAGACCCCAGAAATTTCATATCAAGATCATCGCATATCGCATTCATATAATTGTGAGCGGTGTGGTCGAAGAAATGGATGGAGGTTGATAAGAGGGCGGTGTATTTATTTTTAAAAACATCAACGGCCTCTCTCTCCCAGATGAGCTCAATAAACCTCTTGTATTGGGAGGAGACAAGAAGATAGTAGAGAGGAAAGGCCCACAGCACCCCTTCTGAGGACCTCACTTCATCCATGATCTCCTGGAAAGCCTTTCCGTCTTTTTCGATCTTTTTGATCGTGGAGGCAATATTCAAGATTTTCAATTCATGGCGCGGAAACTTTATCTGGATAAAATTCACATACTGCATGGTCACACTGAGGTGACCCTTCGGACTTCCGTTCAGAACAGTAATCTTCATAGCCATAAGCTCCTTTTAATAGATTGACTCATTTTTGTTTCGATTCCCTCCACTCTTTTTTAAAGCGACCAGAATTCCGGCGAAGATGAGGATTCCCCCGATGATCTTTAAAGGGGTTAATCCTTCTCCGAGAACGAAGAAAGCCAGGATGGTCGAGCCTACGGGTTCGCCAAGAATGGCAATGGCTACCAGAGGGGCGGGAAGATATTTCAGGGCCCAGTTGAAGGTGGTATGTCCGATCAACTGAGGGACGAGGGCGAGAAGAAAGAGATAGAGATAGGTGGATGATGAGAATTCGAAGAAGGGTTTTTGAGAAATGAGAGAGAGGATGATCAATACGATTGCTGCGGCTGAGTAGACAGGAAAGATGTATGAGAAAAGATCCTGCCCCTTTCTCATCTTTCTTCCAATGAGAAGGTATCCGGAGGCAGTGATAGCGCCCAGAAGGGCCAACCCATCTCCCATCAATGCATCACTGGAGATGGACATATCTCCAAAGCTGATCACACCGCTTCCCAAAATGGAAAGGGTAATTCCGAGGATGAGATTCATTCCCACGGGTTCTTTGAAAAAGAGCCAAGCCCCTAATCCGACAAAGAGTGGATTGGTGGAGACGAGAACGACCGAACTGGCCACGGAGGTGAATTTCAAAGAGGAGATCCAGAAGGCGAAGTGGAGGGCAAGGAAGGTGCCGGATAGAATCAACCATCGCAATTCGGATCCGTTCCATCCTTTCCAGACCCTTCGGTAACCGGCGAAGGGGAGCAAGAGCAGAGAGGCAAGGGTCATCCGGTAGGCTGCGATGACCAGGGCCGGCGCATCACAGAGTTTGATGAAGATCGAGGCCGTTGAGATGGCGACGATGCCAATGGGAAGAAAGAGATAGAACCGAATCATCCTGAGTAACTTATCTCAAACCGAGATTCTGTTCAAGTAAAATCCCCCCTCCCCCCTCCCTTACGAAAAAGAGGAGGGGAATTTTAATACTACTCCGACAATTCACGAAATCCCCCTTATTCCCCCTTTGCCAAAGGGGGAAATTGTTATCCCCCTCTTTGGCCGCCGGCCCATAGGGCCTCTGGCCCGGAGGGCAAAGAGGGGCGGCCTGCCTGCGCGAAGCCGTTTCGGCATAGGCAGGGGGGAGATTTTCTGATCAAACCGCTCAACATATCCGTCTTGCATCGCGCCATAAATGCTATTTGTCGGAGTAGTATAATAATGCCTGACGATTTGACAGGGTCTTTAAAAGATGATATTTTTCGATTGTCTTCTGCTGTGAGAAACGACTTAAAACCTGAAAAGAAAGGAGGCGCTCAAAATAAGTTAAGAGTTAGGAGTTTAAAGTGAAGAGTTGTAACGCTTAAAAAGGAGGTTCAATATGTGGAAAAAGTTGTGTCCTATTCTGATTTTAATTCTTGTTGGTGCTGTCTCGATTAGCTTTGCACAGGAGAAAAAATCTAAGATATTCAAGATCGGTGTCACGCAGATCGTCTCCCACCCGGCCCTGGATGGTGATTCGAAGGGGTTTGAAAAGGCCCTGGCCGATGCAGGATTTAAAGAAGGCGTCCATGTCACCTACGATCGGCAGAATGCCCAGGGCGATATGGCCAATGCCCAGACCATTGCACAGAAGTTCCTCGATGCAAAAGTGAACATGGTCCACAGCATTGCCACTCCCACCTCTCAGGCCGTTGTGAAGACGATCAAGAATATCCCTGTGGTCTTCTCTTCGGTCACCGATCCGGTCGATGCAGGGCTTGTCCCAAAAACAAGCCCTCCGGGGACAAAATCAGGGACGAACGTGACTGGGGTGAGCGACCGGTGGCCTGTCCATCTCCAGTTCGAGATGTATGCCAAGTTTGTCCCCAAGGCAAAAAAATGGGGAACGATCTACAACGCCGGAGATGCGAACTCCATGGTCCACATCAAAGAGATGAGGGAGTCTGCTAAGAAATTAGGTTTGGAACTGATCGAAACCACGATCTCCACCAGCGCTGAGACTCTGCAGGCTGTCCAATCCCTTGCGGGAAAAGGAGTCCAGGCCATTAACATCACTTCCGACAATACGGCTGTCTCTGCCTTTGAGGCCATTGTAAAAGTATGTAATGAAAAGAAGATTCCTCTGTTCGCCGGTGATGTGGATAGTGTCCCAAGAGGCGCCATCGCTGCTTATGGGTTAGATTATTTTCTGATTGGCGAGTCTGCGGGCAAAAAAGCTGTTCAAATTTTGAAGGGCACAAAACCTGGGGATATTCCCTGGGGGCCGGCAGAGAAGTTTGGCTTGGTCGTAAGTGAAAAAGCGGCGAAGGCGCAGGGAACCGTGATTCCCTCCGACCTTCTCAAAAAAGCAGATAAAGTGATTAAAGAATAACGTTAGAGGTTAGAGGGTGGAGGTTGAAGGCCTCTATCCTCTATCCTCTAACCTATTGCCTCAAACCTTAGGCCTTAAACCTCAAACCTGGTTTCCATGGACATTCTCTCCGGTATACTCCAGATCTCTTTAGAACAAGGGCTGGCTTATGCCCTGGTCGCCCTGGGTATTGTGATCAGCTTCCGGATTCTGGCTTTCCCGGATTTAACGGTTGACGGCAGTTTCGTTTTAGGCGGGGCGGTTGTGGCTCGGATGATCGTCCTGGGGTATCAACCCCTGACAGGAGTTGTCCTTGCGATCCTCATTGGATTTTCTGCGGGGTGCGCAACCGGGCTTCTCAACACCCGACTTAAAATCAATAGCCTGCTTGCAGGAATCTTGATCATGACCATCCTCTACTCGGTTAATCTTAGAGTGATGGGCCGGTCCAATACCCCTCTGCTCAACTATATCACCGTCTTCACACCATTTGAACAGATGGAGATAAGATGGCTGTCAGTCACTCTCTTCTTCGGAGGGATCGTATTGGCCTCAAAATTTCTCGCCGACCTTTTTCTCCACACGCAGGTCGGATTGGCCATGAGGGCCACCGGTGATAACGAACAGATGATCCGGACCCTGGGGGTGAACACAGACAATATGACGGTCCTCGGATTGGGCATCTCAAACGCCCTTGTTGCCCTCTCAGGAGCCCTGGTCGCCCAACATCAGGGCTTTGCAGATATCGGAATGGGAATCGGCATGATCGTGGCTGGACTTGCTTCGATCATCATCGGAGAAACTCTGCTCCGGGCGAGGTCTGTGGGGATGATCACCTTTGCTGCCATCCTTGGCTCTTGCATCTATCGGTTGGTTATTACGATCGGCCTCTGGCTGGGTCTGGCGCCCACCGATCTCAAAATGGCGACAGGGGCGATGGTGATCCTCGCACTGGGCTTTCCTGCTCTCAAAAAAGGAAAAGAGGAAAGGATCCATCTCCGGGGAATTTGATTCCAATGAGCATTGCAAAATGCAAAATGAAAAATCCTCAGCTTGCATTTCCAAGGAATTTTTTATCCCTGGTTCCTCTCGAATCATAAAACCATTTCTCTCGGTGGTTAGTATTTCTTACGCCCTGCGCTATGCTCTTCGCCCTATGCGGCTTTTGGAATAATATGGAAGAGATGCTTGTTCTCCAGAACCTGAGAAAGATATTCAACCGCAATACAATCGATGAAAAGGCGGCGATTGATGGAATCGGGCTCGGCGTGTCGAAAGGTGAATTTATTACAGTGATCGGATCCAATGGCGCAGGTAAAACCACGCTTCTCAATCTCATTGCAGGGACCTATCCTCCCGATGAAGGGAAGATCTTCATTGACGGCAGGGAATTGACCCTTTTCCCTGAATACCGAAGGGCTAAATATCTTGGGAGAATTTTCCAGAACCCATTGATGGGAACGGCATCTTCCATGACCATTGAAGAGAATCTTTCCATGGCCGAACTCCGAGGAAAACCGAGGGGACTCTCCTGGGGGGTGACGAAGAAGGGAAGGGAGCGATTCCGGGAACTTCTAAAAACCCTCGAACTGGGCCTGGAGAACCGTCTACGAGACCGGGTCAGCCTCCTCTCCGGTGGCCAGCGCCAGTGTCTCACGCTCCTGATGGCCACGCTTTCCCTGCCTAAACTTTTACTTCTGGACGAACACACGGCTTCCCTCGACCCAAAAACGGCAGAGAAAGTCATCGATCTGACCGATCGGATCGTGAGGGAGAATGAGCTGACCACGATCATGATCACGCATAATATGAACCAGGCGATCAACTTCGGAGATCGGATGATCATGCTTCACGAAGGGAAGATCCAGTTTGATATCGAGGGTAAAGAAAAAAAGCATCTGACGGTGGAAGAAGTGGTGAAACGCTTTGGTGAAAAATTAGAAGACGAAACGTTACTCTGCAAACCGGTGGAGGGGTGAACTTGAAACAACTAAAGGTTAAGGTTTAGGCTAAGGTTGAGGTTTTTCTTAGCCTTAACCTGAATCTCAACCTGTAAAGGAGTCCGCTATGGATATCTTCGAATTGATGAAGAAGGATGGACATGAACAGATCATCTTCAACTTTGATAAGGAGACAGGGATGAAAGCGATCATCGCCATCCACGACTCCACGCTCGGTCAGACCTTCGGAGGGGTGAGGATGGTCAACTACGCCTCGATGGAGGATGCCCTTCGGGATGCCATGAGGCTCTCCAAGGCAATGACCTATAAATGTGCAGCCGCTGATGAGGATAAGGGCGGGTCAAAGGCGGTCATCTGGGGCGATCCTGAAAAGGACAAAAGCGAGGCTTTTCTAAGGGCCTTTGCAAGGTTCGTTGAAATATTAAAGGGCCGCTTCGTTACCGGAGTCGATCTCAACCTCGATCTGACAGATGCCTCCATTATTGGAAGAGAAACCCAACATATTTTGGCAAGGCCTAAAGAGGAAGGAAGCTCCGGAAGTTCGGGAGTCACCACAGCCTTCGGGATTTTTGTCGGACTGAAGGCCTGCGCCAAATCCCTCTGGGGCGATGAAGATCTCCGTGGAAAAAAGATCGCTGTCCAGGGCATGGGCGCGGTGGGAGAGCCCCTCCTCGAATACTTAAAAAAAGGGGGTCTGGAGGTAATTGCCACCGACGTTCGTGAGAAGACCATCGAGCGTCTCCAGAAAAAATATGGATTTAAAGCCGTCAAACCGGAGGCAATCTATGAAGTGGATTGCGATATCTTCTCGCCCTGCGCCCTTGGAGGTATCCTGAATGATAGGACCATTCCGAAATTGAAATGTAGGATCGTTGCGGGTTGCGCCAACAATCAATTAGAGGATGAGGGTCGTCACAGTCGGATGCTCCATGAAAGAGAAATCCTCTATGCACCGGACTATGTCATCAATGCAGGAGGGGTGATCCAGGCCATCGATGAACTTCAGGGCTATAAACCTGAGCGGGTGAGGTTGAAGACAGAGCGGATCTTTTTCCGTCTTCTTCACATCTTTGAAATGGCCAAAAGGGAAGGGATTCTTCCCCTGGAGGCGGCTAACCGCTATGCCGAGTCCCGTATCCGGGAAATCCATAAAATGAAACGCCTCCATGTGCCAGGATAATTGTTCAGAAAATAGCTTCTTAAAATCCCTCCCCGCCTCCCTTTTCAAAGGGAGGTGTAATCATCCCCCTTTGAAAAAGGGGGACTGAGGGGGATTTTCGTCTTTAATCCTCTCCCATCAAGGGGGAGGATAATATTTTGAAATGTTCATGGGTCAGGTTTTTCCCCCTCATAATGGATTACTATGCAGAGAGAAGTCTCCCTCCAGATCACCGATCGCTATCGTGAGAAGTTTCCTGACCTCAATTTTGGGATTGGGACCATACAGGCCTGTACTTACTTTGAGAAAAGTGAAGCATTTAAAATCTACAAAAGGGAGCTCCTCAGAAAGATGAGAAGGAGGGCCAACCTTACCCAAATCGAAGAACGGGTCAATCTCTACGATCGATTTTTTAAGGAATGGGAATATCCCTGTCCCCTTCCAAGCCATTTGAAGGGAACCGTCGAAAGGGGATTTCCGATTGTTAACCTCTATATCGATACGCATATCATCGCAGAGATGTCTCATGGAATTCTCATGGCCATTCAGGACCTGGACCGTTTCGAGGGGGCATGGAGGCTTGACCTCGCCGATGAGGGAGAGACCTTTCAGGCTGTTTCAAGTAAGATGATCATCTGCAAGAAAGATGAGATTGTCCTTCGCGACGAGAAGGAGATCGTCTGTTCTCTCTTTCAGGGGCCTGATTTCAAAACCAGGATCGATTCGTCAAGTAAGAATATCGTAGTCTATGTTTTCACCGCCCCTGGAATTGTGGAAGAATATGTATCAAATGGTATGCAATTGGCCCTTGAGATTTTAGAAATATTTGGCGGCGGAAAAGACGTTTGGTGGAAAGTGTTTAAACCATAACCCCCTCACCCCGCCCTCTCCCCTCGGGGGAGAGGGGAAGGGTGAGGGGCATAGAAAGGAGAAACCTATGCCTATCGTTCAGATCAGTATGATTCAGGGAAGGACACCGGAGAAGAAGGAGGAGTTGATTAAGAAAGTGACAGATGCCATCGCTGAAACCCTTGAGATTCCAAAAGAGCGGGTTCAAATTGTGCTTAATGAAGTTTCGAAAGAAAATATAGGGCGCGGAGGAATTCCGCTTTCTAAAATAGACTCCTGATGGCCATTAGAATATTAGAAAAAGATGGGGTGATAAGGAGATAGAGTCGTTCGTTATAAATCTCTGAGCGCTTCGCAAGAGAAGATAGGGAACGTATAAAAATGTTGACGCTGAGGAAGAAGATTGCTGAGGCCTTAGAGGGGGAAGACCTTGATTTGAGGGAGATTTCGAAGTTGTTTGGGATTAAAGAAAAGGAAGCCCTTGATCATCTCATGCATATCGCAAAATCTGTCCATCCTCGACATCTGATTGCGGAACCGGCCTCTTGCATGCAGTGTGGTTTCTCTTTCAAGAAACGGACTCGCCTGAATACTCCAGGCCGGTGCCCCGTCTGTAAAAGCGAACAGATTTCCCCGCCCCGGTTCAAAATCAACATTCCTGAGAAGAGAGCAGCGCAGGCATCTCCATGAGCTATAAGGGATCGAATTATTAACAGTCTCATAATTGCTTTGACATAAGCATTGGAAAATCTCCCCTCACCCCTCTTTGCCAAAGAGGGGTAATCCCTCCCTTAGGAAAAGGGAGGTCAGGAGGGATTTTACAAATCGATGTCTTTACTATTTTTAGACTGTTATTAAGGTCTCACCATCCCATTAGGACACCTTTCTCACTTTTTCCATCCGGATGAAGAACATCAACAGGGCGGGGATCACGAAGACCGTAAACAGGGTGGAGAAGAGGATCCCTCCGAGGACAACGCTGCCAAGGCCCCTGTAAAGCTCAGAGCCTGGCCCTGGCGCCAGGACAAGAGGAAGCATTCCCAGAACACTGGTGGAGGTCGTCATGGCAATCGGTCTCAATCTCGTACGGGTGGAGTCAAGGACGGCTTCTTTATAGTCCATACCGTAATCCCTTATGTTATTTAAAGCCTGGTAGACAATGAGTGTGGCGTTGTCCACAACAATACCAATGGATATGACGAACCCGAGCATGGTCAGGATGTCAAAGGGTTGCGGCGAGATGAACGCGCTCACCAGTTTGAGGCCAATAAATCCTCCTGCCGCTCCGAGAGGAACCGTGATCATGATAATCAAGGGATAAACGAAATTTTCGAAGAGAGCGGCCATGATGAGAAAGGTGATGGCTGCCGCCAGGATAAAGTTCCACTGGAGGGCCTTTCGCGCTTCGGTCAGCTTATCCGCCACACCGCTCTGCCTGATCTCAATCCCCTGATCTTTGATAGCGGTGATGACCTTCTGATCAATGGTCTCCATTGCTTCCTGGACAGGAACGGCAGGGGGAGGGGTGACCTGAAGGGTGATGGTCCGGCGTCTTTCAAGGTGGCGTATCTCCGTGATCCCTGCTGTCCTCTCCAGCTCCGAAAAGGAAGAGATGGGAACAACCTTGCCCCCGGGGGTTGCGATTAAGGCATGATAAAGTTCTTCAGGGGTCCGGATCTCCCGTTCCGATGCCTTGAGCACAAGGTCAATCTTCTTCTCACCTTCCTGTTTGAATTCACCTATCTTCCTTCCATCCATGAGAACATCGAGGGCGATGCCGAAATCATCGGCGTTCATTCCAGCAGCCTTGATCCGGTCCCTTTGAGGAATGAATCTGACCTCCGGATAAAGGAGTTCAAGGGATGGAACAGGCCTGACCTGTGCCGCTGGAATTTGCTGGCGGATCATGCCGAACATGGTCCCTGCTGCTTGAACCGCACGGTTCAGATCCTCACTGCTCACATCGACCTCAATGGTCCTTCCCCTGCCCAATCTTGTTTGAAAGATCCCTGCCTGCTGACTGACGCCGAAAATCCCGGGAATGGTTTGAATCGTATTCATAAAGAGGGGAACGAGCTCTGCCGCCCGCTGTTCGTGGGCGCTGATGGCGCCGAAAAGCATGATCGATTCTGCGCCCACATAGAACATATTCTCAATGCCCGGGTATCCGTCATGATCCTTTACGAAATAAGGTTTGAGGGAACGAAAGAGGTTATGGCCGATTTCTTCCCTCTCCTCGTAGGAGAGTCCGGGAGGAGGGACGAGGAGATTGATCACAAGATTCCGGTTCCCCTGGGGAAGATATTCCATCTTTGGAAAAAGGAGGAAGGCGACCAGAATGGAAAGGGCGATCAGGGAGAAGACCGTAAGAATCCTCGTTTTCCAGTTCCGGATGACTAAAGAGAGAATACTGATCGGCACACGGACCAGGAAATTTCCGATGGCCTCGAGGAGGTCGCTTTTAAAGGGTTTTTTTCCTTTCGATGCGGTCAAGAGCTTCTGTGAAAACATGGGGACCACGGTCACAGAAACAAAGAGGCTGAAAGTGACCGCACAGCTCACAGCGATGGCAATATCCTTG
>MGQQ01000088.1 GCA_001798855.1 Deltaproteobacteria bacterium RBG_16_49_23
AGGCCGTCATAAATGGGATATGTGATCGTGTTCTGCCTCGGGTCGGTGTGGGTGTAGACCCTGCCCCGGCTGTCATAAGTGTAAGAATAAACCCCACCGATAGGATTTGTGACGGTTTCGAGTCGCCGGATGTCTGGCCCGGATTCGTAGTAATCAAAGACCGTGGACGGCCCCCCTCTTGCATCTTGCAGGGTCAATAGCTGACCGTAGGAATTGGGAGTAAAATTGGTTTCCCCGTTTCTTGGATCGACGATTTTCCTCAGGTCATATCCCTCATACTGGAAGTCATACAGATTGCTGGCAGGATCTATCATGTAATCAAGATTGTTGTCGGCATTGTAGAAGAACTGATGGACGTTTAGCAGGGGATCGGTGATTTTTTTAACCTTGCCTTTATCGTACTCCAAAATAGTGGGAGGAGTCTCGTTGTTTATTTGAATGCTTGTCCTGTCGCCTGTCAGGGGATCGTAGCCGAAAGTGAGCGAGCCGCCTTCGGGATTGGCGATTTTGCTGATTTCGCCGTGAACCGAGAGAATCTTCGTGTTGTAATAATATGTTTTTGGAGCGTTTGTTTCGTTATTGTAAGAAGGGCTGTAGGGGATATAATGTTTCGGAGAGACATACCAACTGTAGGCGCCTGAACTTCCAAAAAAGAAATATTCCTCCTTATTGCCAGGGGGATTCATGACTGTGATCCTGTAGTTCTGCCACATTACAGCGCCCGGGGCAGGATAAGCGGGAGCTAAGAGTATTCCATCTGATGGCTCAATGTAAAACTCCCATCTTCCCCGCTGGTTTTCGATACTGGTAAGATAAACATCTGCTCCGTAGCTCCCATCCGGTTTGTATCCCTCCAGGTCGTAAGTCAACGTTGATTCGTATCCACCCATATCTGTTATGCTTATCAGGTTTTTGTCGGCATCGTATCCGAACGAGGCCGTCCGGCCAGTCTGGTCAGAGACCGAAGTGACAAGCCTCGAATCGTTGGGGTCATTATAGGCAAGTGTAGTTACACGCCCGAGGGCGTCAGTGATTGCCGTAAGACGAATTTGCGAATCATAACCAAAGGTGAGGCTCTGGTTGTGGGGATCACGAATCTCTATGAGAAAGGGCTGCTGAGAGCTTGTGCCTGGAGGTATTTTGTAAACATATACAACGTTATTTGGGAACTTCAATTCATAATGATTCGCGGCAATCTTTGTGAGCGTATTGAAAACTTGATAAGGGGAGTTGTAGCCCCCGGTAATCTTTACATAAACGTCCTCTCTTCCATCAGGCATAAAGAGGGTAACATTCTCGGACGTGTCAACTGTCAGATATGTCCCATAGTTAAACTGCCATTTATTGCCAAAGGGCTCGTACTGATTTAAAGAAGATTGGGAATTGTAGCTCAGGGAGATGCCAACCGGTGGACCTATGGGCGGGGTGTACCAGAACGGAATATCGTTCACGTAGAGGTTCATGCTGATCATGCTCACTGACCACGCGGGGGAACCGAAGGGGCATGCATTTCCGCTGCCCGGTCCCATGTTGCGGCCCGGGCTCCCGAGGTTATCCGGTGGCCTTGGAACTCCGCAGCACCCGCCGAAAAATTGCTCCATCTCACCCTCGGCTAACCGGATTCCCGGAAGATATTCCTTATTTGCGAAGGCGAGGGTAAGACCACTCCACTCCCGCTGAAACTCCCCTTTCGTCTGCTCAAACCTAAGACCTGCCTGAGGATTGAAAAGCTCCAGCTTATCTTCGGCGAGTTTCTCAAGAATCCAGTAGTGACCGCTGTCCCCCTGATTCTTGGCGTTTATGTGCATGATTGCAGGAAGGGGAAGGTCTTCAAGCTCCGGAGGAGATAGCCGGACAGCGGAAAGATCATATCCGTATTTTGAGGCAATCCCGGAGAGGTCTTTCAAGCTGTGGCCGGGCTCTCCCTCAGGAAGGATCCCAAGTACCTTCCGGGCATCCTCTTTTCTCCCTTCCTTCTCCAACAAGTATGCAAGCGCCTGCGTTCCGCAGTTGAGCATGGAAAGCTGATTGGCTGTGTACCGGGAAAGCCTCTGTATCCAGTGTGATGCATAGGTCCTGTCACGCCAGTCCGAGCCTTCTTTTTTCAAAGTTGCAAAGAGTTGTTTTGCTTCTCTGAAGTTGTTCTGATTGACTTTCAAAGTGGCAAGGCGAAGCCTTGCCTTGTTTAAGAGCCTTTCGGCCCCCTCATAATTCTTGCCCTGATTGTCCTCGATGATCCATCTAAAACTTTCCTCGGCCTCGGTATACCTCCCATGGTATTGGGCGTCACAGCCAATGTGCAGGATGGCCTCCGATGCCCAAGGGCTGTCCGGGTAGTTTTGGACATGTTTCTTGAATAGTTCAATTCCCTTCTTGTAATCGTGTCTGTTCCAGGCCTCTATCGCCTCCGCAAAGGAACGGTTTATTCTGTTCTCCCTTGGGGTGTTCTCAACTTCCCGGGTGGGGTAGAGCTGTCCGCCAAGCTGCCCCGCCGCCATGAGTTCCTCCACGGTGATGGTTTTTGAAAAGTCAAGCGGCTTTAAGGAGAGGCGTACCTGGGGAATCGTTGTGACGGGACCTGTTTTGATTTCGATGACTGTCCAGAGAAACTTCAGGGTATTGTAGATTTCTCTCGGTTCAAGAACGCCCAAAAAAAATCCCCCCTCGCCCCCCTTTTCCAAAGTGGGGGAAACAACCCTCATGATTCCAAACCATTCGTAATTGATAAAGCCATCAGGATCAGATTCCGATGGGTGGCCGCAGGGGCTGTGAACCGAGGGATCATCATCCGGGCAGCCCTCCAGCGTGTTTCCATATTTCCCCAGCCACCATTCATCCGTGTAAGCCCTTATCAAACCTCCGGGGCAAACATTCCAGTTGGCGAGGATTTCCTTCCACAGAAACTCCGCATAATCTGCCTGATGAGGAACCCCGGTTTTCTCATATTCATCCCCAATGCGTTCGTCATAGGCATCGATCCCGAACCCCATGATTACAAGGGGTTTGCTGCTTACTTTTTTGAAGTCATTGAAAAGCGTGCCGAAGGAGGCCCCTCTGTAGATATTGGCCCCCCAGATATCAAGATTGGGGGTTAAAGGTTCATAGGTGGCGATAGTATCGATGAGATTTAAATCTGCGAGAGCGGTTGTGACGGGATGAAATTTTGTTCCTTCTTCCGAACGGGCCTCTTGGGCCATTTCATTAATCAGGCTGAAGAGGTCGTTGAGCCTGTCTCCATAGATGATTGGGCTGTTGAGTTCATCCCCTATCGACCACATCAGGATTGCAGGGTGGTTTTTGTATTCAGCGATCATAGCCCTGAAGTCGGTTTTGATCTTCTCCCTTGCTTCGGGCGAGTTGATGTCAGGATATAGACCGGGACCCATCTCAAATGTGAGGATGACATAGATAGGGTTAATGCCACTGTTGTAAGCTTTGTCAAGGAAATCGGTGTGGTCGGCCCCATTGTTCCAGCCCAAAATCCGGATGGTGTTTGCTCCCATCTCTCTTAAAAGCGGAAGATCTCGGTTATGAATGTCGCTATAGTTTGAAGTGAAGTAATCACCATAAGGAGGAGTGGTCTCAGGTTCAACACCGATGGGGACAGGGCTGTAATTTATCCCTTTAATGGTAAAAGGCGCTCGATCAACTAAAAGATGCCCCCTGATAATCTCTACCTCGGTTGCGTAAACGTCTCGCCCAATGGAAAGGGCAAAGGAAATCATGATAATGATTAAGATTGTTCGGGCGACTATTCTTAAGAGCTTCATGGTTTCCTCCCTGATGGTTTTGTTACCGTTGCTGACAAACAACAAAGCCCGGGTCCACTGCTTTGGAATCCAGGCTTTTTCGTTGTCTTGCCACCTTTTCCCCCCTTGGAAACGGCAGTCAGTCTTTCTCAAGATTGTCAAAGGTTCTATTTTTGTGAATCATCATTAACGCATCTGAAATTCCGATTCGATAAACTTTCTGATACCCCTCGAATTTGAGAAAACATTAAAGTGTTAGTGTAAGTGTCAGTGTCAGTAATTAATCAAAAACATAAGACCTTCGGTAAATATTAATTTTCATGGTTCGAGGATGCCCTCCGGCATGAGGCATTCATATAAAACCTTGGAGGGAGATTATTTTCTGTAATGACCCGGAAAGGAGAATATTCCGGTTTTTGTTTTTTGTCAATAAACAAAATTGATATTTTTTTAATTTTCTATCCCCGAAGGAACTTCCTCCGGGACCATCCCTACCTTGACAAAGTGAATCGGTTTGGTATAAATAATCCATCCTGAGTATAGTATAAAAAAATCAATCTTTAAGAATTCAGAAGGTTTCTGAGGCGAAACAGAGGGAGAGATGGAGGTTTTGCAAACGACAGGCGAACTGAAAACAGACCAAAGAAAGAGCATCTTGATAATCGATGATGAACAGGGAATATGGGAATCCCTCGATGAGCTTTTTGGTGAAAAATTCAATGTATTTACGGCAATCGACGGCAAAGAGGGAATAGATCTTTTAAAACACCGCCGTTTTAATCTTGTCTTGTTAGACCTAACCATGCCGGGAATAGACGGGATGGAGGTTCTAAAATGGATTCGAGGGCTTTCAGAGTCGCCTCCTGTGATGATCCTCACTGGCCATAGCACCCACGAGAGAGCCAAGGGGTGCGCCGATTCGGGTGTCCTCGGTTATATCGAAAAGCCTTTTAACGCCGCTGAGTTATTTAATAGGGTATCGGCAATTTTACAGGAAGATAAGAAAAAGGGGAATATTGCGACAGATTCAGAATCTGCCTTTACAAAAAAGCTTAGCAGTCTTGTTGAGAAAGCAATCAGGTTTATCAATATTCGTTACACCGATCACATAAATCCTCTTCGGCCTAATGAAGTTGCTGCCCACGTTGGAGTTTCAAGGGAGCATTTAGGCAGAAGATTTAAGGAGGAATTGGGATGTGGTGTGACTGAATACATCAACAGGTTGAGAATCGAAAAAGCAAAACAACTTCTCCTTGAGAATAAGGACACACCAATATCTGAGATCTACTGTGATTCGGGTTTTGAGAATGAAAACTATTTCCTGAAAATATTCAAAAGATATACTGGTATGACACCGACCAATTTCAGAAAATCATCCGGCTAGCGAAGATTTTATTCCTGTAAAGAATAAGACATTTAGTATCAAATTAGCCTTATGAAAAGAAGAGTTTTATGAGTTAATCGATCAAAAGAATCATCATAAAATCCCCCTTAATCCCCCTTTTCCAAAGGGGGAAACCCCTATTTCCTCCCTTTGGAAAAGGGAGGTAGGGAGGGATTTTATAAAGTTTTTCAAACAACTAAAGTATTACGACATTTCAAAATTTGCTTGGCAGGAAAAAATGCAAGAAAGGCCTTCGTTCCCTTCGAACTTCTGTCAGCGAGAAAGGGACTGGATTCTCTAAAAAAGGATACAGGATACGATTTTATGTCTCCAGAAGAATCAGGTCCGGGTCTTCGAGGCGGGCGATGACCGTGTTTAAAAACCGGGCGGCCTCTCCCCCATCGACCACCCGGTGATCGAAGGAAAGGGCTAAATTGAGAATTTTCCGTATCTCTATCTTGCCCTCTCTCACCACGGGCATATCTCTGATCTTTCCGATACCCAGAATGGCCACTTCGGGGTGGTTGATGATCGGGGTCCCATAAATTCCGCCCAGCGCCCCATAGTTGGTGATGGTAAAGGTTCCGCCTTTGAGATCTGCAAGGTCGATGGTCCGGTTTCTTGCCTTTTCAGCCAGCCTGGTTAATTCCTGTCCCAGTTGAAGGATCGATTTGTCTTTCGGATTCTTCACTACAGGAACCATCAGTCCCTCGGGAGTATCCGTAGCAAAGCCGATGTTGTAGTATTTTTTCAGGATGATCTCTTCATTCTCATCATCGAGTGTGGCATTGAGATAAGGGTGTTCCATCAGGCCAGCAAGGACAGCCTTCATGATAAAAGGAAGAATGGTCAATTTAACCCCTTTTGCCTCTGCGACCTTTTTCTCCTTCTCTCTGATCTTCCACAATTCGGTGACATCCGCTTCATCCATCGTCGTGACATGAGGCGCCGTAAATTTCGATTTAACCATGGCCCTGGCAATGGACCGCCGAACACCCCTCAAAGGAATACGATCCACATATCCATAAAGGTCATATTTTTTAACTTTCGTGATCTTCTTCTCCGGCTCCGGTGGTTTCTCCTTGCTTTCGGCAAATCCACGAACATCTTTCTCAAGGACACGACCCTCCGGTCCTGTCCCTTTCACTTTATTGATATCTATTCCTAACTCTTTTCCGAGCGCCCGCACTGTTGGTGTGGCCAAAGCGTGCTCGCTCACAAAAATGGGTTTGGCCGGTTCAATCGCTGAAGGCGCCTCTGGGGTCTCTGCAGGCGCTTCCTCCAGCTCGCCCACTACGCCAACCGATTTTGGTTTTGGAGGTGGAACAGCCAGGGCCTCTCCCTTCTCCCCGAAGACAACGATCACCTGGCCAACTTTTACAATCTCCTTCTCTTTTGCCAGGATTTTTAAAATGACTCCTGTTTTGGGGGAGGGAATTTCGGCCAGGGCCTTGTCGGTCTCCACCTCAACGAGGGGCTGCCCTTCCTTGACCTCGTCCCCCTCTTTCACAAGCCAGCGAACGATCTCTCCTTCGGTTAACCCTTCCCCGATGTCAGGAAACTTGAATTCGAATGCCATAGTGCCTCCATCGTAAATGGAATAATGGAATATTGGAATAATGGAAGGATGGGTTTTTACCCAACATTCCAGTGTTCCATCATTCCATTCAGAAGCTCATCACCTTTTTCACGGCTATCACAATCCGTTTGGGATTGGGTAGATAATAGTGTTCCGTTTTCATCAAAGGAACGGGAATATCAAATCCTGTCACCCTCTCAATAGGCGCCTGGAGAGAGAGAAACGCCTTCTCATTGATGGAGGCAATGATCTCTGCGCCCATACCGCAGGTCTTCGGCGCCTCGTGAACAATGACGCCTCTTCCTGTTTTTCGAATCGAACGAATGATCGCCTCAACATCCATGGGCGAGATCGTTCGGAGGTCGATAATCTCCGCCTCAATCTTATCCGCCTTCAACTGTTCCCCGGCATTCAGGGCTTCCCGCACCATCGCTCCCCATGCAATGATGGTCACATCTTTCCCCTCCTGGACCAGTCTCGCCTCTCCGAGCGGAATCGTATAGTCCCCTTCCGGAACTTCTTCCCGGATTGCCCGGTAGATGCGCTTGGGTTCCAGGTAAATGACAGGATCCGGGTCCCGAATGCAGGAGAGAAGAAGCCCCTTCGCTTCGTAAGGAGTTGAGGGGATGACCACTTTGATTCCAGGGGTATGGGCAAAGATGGCTTCAGGGCTTTCGGAATGGTGTTCGGGCGCATGGATTCCTCCGCCGTAAGGAGCCCTGACCACGAGAGGACTGGTGAATCTCCCCCTTGAACGATTTCGCATCCGGCCAATGTGGTTCGTAAGCTGATCGATGCAGGGATAGAGAAACCCGTCAAACTGGATTTCTGCAACCGGGCGAAGCCCATTCATGGCCATTCCGAAGGCGGTAGCCACAATGGCTGTTTCCGCAAGGGGCGTATCGATCACCCGGTCAAGTCCGAATTTCTCTTGAAGCCCATCGGTGACCCGAAAAACCCCTCCTTCCTTTCCGACGTCCTCGCCCAGGACAATGACTCGACCATCCCGTTCCATTTCTTCCCGAAGAGCCAGATTGATTGCTTCCACCATATTGAGTCGTGGCATACTATCCGCCTCCATTCCGTCAGAGCGTGAGGCGTAAGTCGTAAGGGGTTTACCCCTCACCCCTAACGCCTTACCCCTTGCGAATCATTTATAAGGTTGACTTCAGATACTCCAGCTGCTCCTTCAACTGCGGTGTCATCTCTTGAAAGACGTATTCAAAGATCTCTTTAACATCAGGAGTTGGAATCGCTTCAGCATCCAGGACAGCCTGATCGACCTCTTTCTGGGCATCTTCGGTTAATCGTTTCTCAACTTCCTCACTCCAGAGCCCTTTCTCTCTGAGATAAAGTCTCAGCCTGACAAGAGGATCCAGGGGTTTCCAGGGTTCAATCTCCTTCTCCGTTCTATACTTGGTTGGATCATCGGCCGTTGTATGAGGTCCGAACCTGAAGGTCACCCCTTCAATCAGTGTGGGACCTCCGCCCGATCTGGCCTTCTCTGCAGCCTCCCTTGTCACGAAGATGACGGCGAAGAGATCATTGCCATCTATTTGAATCCCGTCAAACCCATAAGCAATTGCCTTCTGGGCAATCGTTTTTGATGCCGTTTGAAGAGACCTTGGAACAGAGATGGCATACTGATTATTCTGGCAGAAGAAGATCGTCGGGGTGCGGAAGACGCCTGCAAAATTCAACGCTTCATGAAAATCCCCTTTTGAAGTCGCCCCATCCCCGAAGTAGGTGAGGGTGATCACCTTCTCCCCTTTAATTTTTGCCGCCCAGGCTGCGCCCACTGCATGGAGAGGGTGGGTCCCCACGGGAATGGATACCGGCAGGAAGTTCATTCCTTCAGGGGCGCGACTTCCCATCTCGTTTCCCATCCAGTAGAGGAAATAATTCTTCAGGGGGATGCCGAACATAATGGTCGCCCCTATCTCTCTGAAGGCGGGAAAGACCCAGTCTCTTTTTTGAAGAACATAGACGCTTCCAACCTGGCAGGCCTCCTGTCCATGGATGGGCGCATAGGTTCCAAATCTTCCCTGCCGCTGAAGCATCAGGGCCTTCTGATCAGCCAGCCGGATAAAGACCATCTTCTGATAAAGATCGAAGGTCTCCTGGTCACTGATTGGAGGCTTTTCACCTGCATTCAATGAACCGTCAGGCTTAAGAATCTGAAACATCTTCCCCTTTAAGGGGTCATAATCCTCAAACAAACCCATCCGAACCTCCTCCGAATTGGAATGATGGAATGATATCTAATGGAATACTGGAAGACTGGAATGATGGAACGATGGATAAAGAACCAAAACCTGATTAAAATTTTGTCTGTATTCACCCATTATTCCAAGCTCGATGTTCTCGTAAAAAGTCGCTATCTCCCTTCGACGGGCTCAGGGTGAACGGTGTAACCTATTGATATTACGTTCGTGCTGAGCTTGTCGAAGCATGAATGATATCCGACAATTAACTTTAAACTTTTTACGAGACTATCAAGATTCCATTGTTCCAATATTCCAATGCAGTTATTCCAGCGCCCACTTCTTCAGCCGCTCATAGTCTGCCGAGCCACAGATCCACTTTCCGGTCTTCTTGTTGAAGAAGAATGGAACGCCGCCACAATAGCCTTTGTCATATTCTCTCATCAGTTTGGCATTGACCTCATTATGCCAGACCTCAAGCTTCGCCACCTTAACCCCCTCCTCATCCTCCAATCTCTCCACGAGAGAATCCACCTGATGGCAGTGGGGTCACTCGGCGCCGGTGAATTCTAAAAGATAAAATTCTTCCTTAGTCATCATTTTCCTCCTTTCCTAACCATTAAGATTCCCCTCTCCCATCAATGGGGGAGGGAGTTATGATTGGTTCGTCTTTCTTGGGAACCGATAGCGCTTTGCCGATCAACCTCGCCACAGGAACATAAAGAATGATCAACGTCATCAGTGGCAGAAATGAGGGCATCAACGCTTCTGACTTAAAGCCATCGATGAAGTAGGCAAAGATGAGCAGAATGGCGGTGAAGTTATGTGCGCAGATCATCCCCAGATTGGCAGGAGCCATCTTCACCGGATCCTGATAATTGTTTCTTAAAATTGAAATGGTCTTGAAGGCGATGGGAAGGGTCAACAAGGAGATCAACCCAAGGGGAGGGATCTTCCCCAGGATCACCCCTGCCAGGATCGAGCCATAGGCGGAAAGGAGGCTCACGGTAAACAACCCAACCCCTGCTTTTCTGCCGAAGCGGGCCACCAGATTCAGCTTTCCTGCCTTCCGGTCCTCGAGATAATCGGGAATCTCATTGATGGTGATCATGGAGAAAAGCATTATCCCGAAAGGAAGCGTTCCCCAGAAGGCTTCCCATGAGAGGTTTTGCGTCTGGACATAATAGGCTCCGAGACCGATTCCCGGTCCAAAGCAGAGAAACTGGGCCAGCTCACCCAGACCCCGGTAACCGAATCGGATGGGAGGAGCCGTATAAAAGAAGGCGCAGAAAAAGCCGAAGGCCAAAAGGAAGAGGACAAACGTTCCTCTCAATATTCCCAAAAAGATTCCAATCCCGATCGCTATGAGATAAAAGAGGGTAAAGACATTTCGCATCTTCTCAGGGCTGATCAGTCCCCCGGATAGGGCGCCGCTTCCGCCGGAATAAGGGTTCCCATGGGAATCAAAGGCATCGACAAGATGGCGGAAGTCAAAATAATCATCCGTCATATTGAGAGCCAGATGATTGAGGATGAGACCCAGCATGACCAGGAGGAAGTATCCCGGATGGAACTGGCCCTCATAGGTCCAGGCAATCATCCCCCCCAGGATTCCCGGCATGATGCTGGCCGTGGCATAATGAAACCTGAAGGCTTTCCACCAGATCTCAAAATATTTGAAATTCATGATCAGGATTCTTTCTCCTTAAAAAGTGATCGACACCCATGGCCGTTTATCATCTGCAAGGGTTAGAGACTTAGCTTTAAATCTCCGTGCTTCTTCACATGCGCGACCAGTCCGCCATCGTCCAAAATCTTTTTCATCACCGGCGGTAGAGGAGTAAAGAAGAACGTCTCATGCCTGGTATGGCTCACAATCTTTCCTTCTTCGAGTAAAAGCTCGATCTCATCCCCCTCTTCGATCCGGTCTGTGTCACAGATGATCGCCGGAAGGCCGTTATTAAAACAATTCCGGTAAAAGATCCGGGCAAAGCTTTTGGCTAAAACAGCCTGAACGCCATTCATCTTGATGACGATGGCAGCATGCTCCCGGCTCGAACCCTGACCAAAGTTATGGCCTGCTACGATGAAATCGCCCGGAGACACCTTTTCAGAAAAACCCGGCTTCTCATACTCCAGGATATGTTTCGCGAGTTCGGGAAGATTCGATCTCAGATAGAAATAGCGCCCGGGAATAATATGGTCCGTGCTGATGGCATCCCCAAACTTCCACACCCTTCCTTGCATCCGCCCTCCTTAGATCACCCCCACCCTCTCCCATCGAGACTGTGTCGTAATTAGCCATTCGCCCTTCGACACGCTCAGGACGAACGGCTAAGTGATTGATTTTTAATATGCCGTAGTCCGTTCGTGGTGAGGTTCTCGAACCATGAACGGAATTACAACACATTCCCATCGAGGGAGAGGGAGAATGCGGGTTTAAAGATATTTTCTTGGATCGGCGATCTTTCCCTCGATGGCTGTAGCCGCCGCAACCGCCGGTGAACCCAGATAGATAAATGACTCAGGACTTCCCATCCTTCCTTTGAAATTCCGGGGCTGGGTGGCCAGACAGACCTCGCCATCTCCCAGCACGCCCTCATGAATGCCCACGCACGCCCCGCAACCCGGAGGCATGGCCAGAGCTCCTGCTTCGATAAGAATCTCCATGGTCCCGTCCTTGAGCGCTTCTAAATAGACTAAGCGGGAACCCGGTGTGACAATCATCCGGGTCTTAGAATGGATCTTCTTCCCTTTTAATATGTTAGCGGCGACATGGAAGTCTTCCAGCCTCCCATTGCAGGAAGTCCCCAGGTAGACCTGATCCACTCGCACCTCGCCAATCTCATCAATAGTCTTTATATGATCCACCTGATGAGGACAGGCAATGGTGGGTTTAAGCTCATTGGCCTTGATCTTCACTGTCTTTTCATATACGGCATCCGGATCAGGGCTCAGCTCTCTATAATCATCCGGTCTTCCCATCCGGTTCAACCAATTCCTTGTGATTTCATCAGAAGGAAAGAGCCCGACTTTGGCTCCTGCCTCAACTGCCATATTGGCAATGGTCATTCTCCCTGCCATCTCAAGATGTTCAATCGTATCTCCCGAAAACTCCAGGGCTTTATAGGCGGCTCCAGCCGCACCGATCCTTCCAATCAGATGGAGGATAATATCCTTTCCATAAACCCCTGTAGGAAGCGTGCCTTCTACAACGATCCTGATCGTCTCCGGCACCCTCAACCAGATCTTGCCAAGGGCGATGGCCACCGCTGCATCGGTTGAGCCTACTCCAGTGGCAAAGGCCCCAAGAGCGCCGCCAGTGCAGGTGTGGGAATCGGCTCCGATGACCACCTCGCCCGGTTTCACCTCCCTTTCAGCCACGACCTGATGGGAGATGCCGTATCCCACATCCGAAATCTTGCATCCTGTTTTCAAAGCAAAATCCCTTAAAAAAGTATGATCATTGCTCAGTTCAAACTTTGGGCTGGGAGAGGCATGGTCTAAAAAGAAGATGGTTTTCTCCGGATTAAAAACCTTTTTGAATCCCATCTCCTGGATCTTTCTCACGGCCAAGGGACCTGTTCCATCCTGGGCATAGGCGAGATCGACTTTGACGACGACGATCTCCCCCACCCCGACCTCCTTGCCTGCATGTTCGCTCAAGATCTTCTCGGCCAGCGTCCTTCCCATAGATTGATTCCTCTTTCCCCCGAAAGCAGTTCTCGGGGCAATTATTAGTCAGTCCATAATTGTATAGAAACCGGAGATAAATCCCTCCTTCCCTCCCTTTGCCCTCCTGGTCGGAGACCACTCTGGGTCGGAGACCAAAGGGAGGAATTACCCCTCTTGGGAAAAGAGGGGCGAGGGGAGATTTTCAGAAGAATATGTCTTCTCAATGATGGACTCCTCAGTAATTATTTTTATACCATAAATTACCCCTCTATTCACCTTGAATTTTAAAAATTCGATTCCTATATTTTGAATAGAGAAAGGGGGTGTTGTTATGGACAAAACGAAAGTAACGCCATGCGCCTGCTTTTCTCATGACGATCAAAAAGGTCAACTCAAAGTTGAAATGGAACTGCCGGGTGTCGAAAAGAAAGACATCAGGCTTGACATGAGAAAAGATAGCTTCTGTGTGACGGCCCCGAGAGGCCAGGAAACAGAGTATTCGGGTTGCTTTATGCTCGCCCATGAAGTCATCCCTGACAAAACAGAAGCCAAATATGAAAGCGGCCTTCTTCGGATCTTTGCTCCGATCAGGGATTGGGAACATAGGGTAAACGTCACGATCCAATAGCAGGTTCCAAAACGGATCATCTAAAACCCTTCTAACATCGTTAGAAGGGTTTTTTTATCCCGCTTTTTGCCCCTTCTTCATGATGTGAAGCTCCCCATGCATACACCTATCAAAAGTAGTCTGAGAAGTATGTAAGGTAAAATCCGTATTTTAAAGTGAAAAATACTGTATATTCTGCCCGAAAATACATAAAGGACTTTATTTACTTTCCTTGGAGGAATGGTAGCATGTAATTATGCCGTTGCCTGATGTTCCCCGGGCCAATAAAGAGGAAGGGAGGTGGAAGGGGTGAAGGACAAGAAAAAGGCTACATTGAATGAGCTTGCCAGACGGCAAGAAGTAAAGTTCTGGGCAATGATGCAGGCAGCCGAACCTGGCAAGCGATGTCTCAAGTGAAAGAAGTGAAAAAGCATTTGATTGCCGGTCCGGCAATAAA